>JAVROZ010000772.1:0-6637 GCA_032162485.1 Mycobacterium sp. | reverse complement strand
AAGTGATGATCGTCGTCGCGCCGACCACCCACCGGGGCTTATTGGTCTGCGTCGCCGGCGTGTGTGATTTCGTGCCCATAGCTGGCCTTCCGGAGCGTTCTCGGCATTATCCAGGCTACCGGCGTTCCCCTGCGGTGAACGCTCCGGGCAACAGGTCTCGGTAAGCAGGTATTCCGGCCACCGACTCGGCTGCGATCACCCCGTTGAGCACCGCCCGTGCCAGGCAGTCGGCTGCGGCCGCACCAACCTCGGTGAGCAGGCCCGTCTCGGGCGACAAGGCTGCGGGTGTGCCGGTCGCCGGCGGCACCTCCACCGCGCCGGTGGCCAAGGCGAAAACGGTGTCGCCGTCCAGCGGGGTGTGGGCCGGCCGCAGTGCGCGGGCCAAACCGTCGTGCGCAACGATCGCCATGCGCCGGCATGCCGCCGGACTCAGCGCGGCGTCCGTCGCCACCACGGCGATCGTCGTATTCAGCGAGCTCAATGGGGACGGCAGTTGCGCCAGCGCCTCGATCTGTTCGGACGGCGGTGCCGTCAGCGCGAACTCGCGGATCAGCCCGGCCATCCACGGTAGGCCGGTGGCCGGGTCGACGGCTTCGCCAGCGGCGTTCACCACTACCAGCGCACCGACCGTCACGCCGGACGGCAAGGAGACAGATGACGTCCCCACGCCCCCCTTCAGCACGCCGACGCGCGCCCCTACCCCGGCGCCGACCGTCCCGACCGGCACCGGCGCCGCGTCGCCAGACCCATGGGCCGCTTTGCAGGCCGCATAGCCGAACTCGGCGCTGGGACGACAATCCCAGGCACCGACCGGCAGGTCGAAAATTACCGCGCCCGGCACGATCGGCACCACTCCGGCGCCCATCGCCACGCCGCGCTGGCGTTCTTCCAGCCAGCGCATGATGCCGTCCGCGGCGGCCAAACCGTAGGCGCTGCCGCCCGCCAACAACACGGCGTCCACATAGCGCACGCTGTTAATCGGGTCGAGCAGATCAGTCTCGCGGGTGCCCGGGGCACCGCCCCGACAATCGACCGCGCCGACGGTCCCCGGCGGCGCAAGCACCACAGTGACACCGCTGGCCCACCCGGCGCCGAGGGAGGCATCGGGATCCAGCCGATGGTGGTGGCCGACGCGGATCCCGCCGACGTCGGTGATGGAGTTCATCCCGTCGGCTTGCCCATCAGCACCAGAACCAGATATTCCTGCAACACCGTCAGCCACTGATAGACGTCGAAGTGGGCGGCCAGCGGATGGTTAGCCGACAAGCGTTCCGGGCCTTCGGGGCCGATCTCGAGCATGACACCCAGCGTCAGCCGAAGGTCGTTGACGGCCGAAATCCAGGCATTGGCGGTCTCTTCGGTCAGTTCGATTCTGCCGCCGTTGTCTGGCACCGTGTCCAATAACTGCTGCGCGGCAACACGTTTGGCTTCGATGATCTCCGGTTCGTGCAGACTCCGCAGCGCGGAGTTGAGGGTTTCCGAGGCATCGAGGGACAACGGGTCCGACGGGCCCAAAGAGTCTGGGTCCTCGCGGCGGTAGAAGTCGGGCAGCAGCCGCCCGAGCGTCGGGTCGCCGGGGCGCTGCGAATGTCCGGTCTGGATTCCGGTGATGTCCTCGAGCTCGTCGGACGGCGAGCTGGATTGGCGTTCGTCGAGCAGGCCGATCATCGCGCCGACCAGGTTTTTGAGCAGGGCCGACTCATGCGGTGCCAACGACGACCGAAAACGGGGACCGTTACGGGTCTCGACGCGCTTCCATTTGCGCACTATGTGTTTCCGGGTGTCCGCGAATTCACTGGTCCTGCTGCATCGTCGCCCACAAACCGGCGGCATGCAGCTTGGACACGTCGACTTCCATGGATTCGCGGCTGCCCGCTGAGACCACGGCCTTACCTTCGTTGTGCACCTGCATCATCAGCTTGGTGGCATGCGGCTCGCTGTATCCGAACAACTTCTGGAACACGTAAGTCACATACGTCATCAGGTTGACGGGGTCATCCCAGACGATGGTGACCCACGGACTCGTCGTGGCCTCGACCGGAGCAGATTCGCGTTGTCCCGTGCTGCCCGGCTTCGCCGGCGCTTTCGCTACAACCATGGGGCCAAGGATACCGAGCCGGGCCGCTATTGCAGCCAGCCGATACCGTGGGGATGTGAATGACTCGGCCTTCGCTGGGCTGCTGACCGACAAATACGAGCTGACCATGTTGGCCGCGGCACTGCGCGACGGCTCGGCGCATCGGCACACCAGTTGGGAAGTGTTCGCCCGCCGGCTCCCGTCGGGGCGGCGGTACGGGGTGGTGGCCGGCACCGGGCGGTTGCTGGAAACCTTGCCGCAGTTCAGGTTTGACGATGAAGCGTGTGAATTGCTGGCCCAGTTCCTCGACGCCGCCACGTTGGACTACCTGCGGGACTTCCGCTTCGCCGGCGATATCGACGGCTACGCCGAGGGCGAGCTGTACTTCCCCAACTCCCCCATCCTTTCGTTGCACGGCACCTTCGCCGAATGCGTGCTGCTCGAAACGCTGGTGCTGTCGATCTTCAACCACGACACAGCGATCGCGTCGGCCGCAGCCCGCATGGTCTACGCGGCCAGGAACCGTCCGGTGACCGATATGGGTTCGCGTCGCACCCACGAGCGCGCCGCGGTCGCGGCGGCCCGCGCCGCCTACATCGCCGGTTTCGCTAACACGTCCAACCTCGAGGCTCAACGGTTATACGGCATACCCACGGTCGGCACCGCCGCGCACGCCTTCACCATGCTGCACACGGAACGCGACCTGTCCCCCCAGGAGTCTGAGCTCGCCGCATTCCGCGCTCAGGTCGATGCACTGGGTCCCGGCACCACGCTGCTGGTGGATACCTACGACATCACCAGAGGCGTGGCCAACGCGGTGGCCGCCGCGGGCCCGGCGCTGGGTGCCGTTCGGATCGACTCCGGCGACCTCGTCGAGCTGGCCCACCAGGTGCGCGCCCAGCTCAACGAGCTGGGTGCGACCCAGACCGGCATCGTGGTATCCAGTGATCTCGACGAGATGTCCATCGCCGCTCTGGAAGCTGCGCCGGTGGACAGCTACGGAGTAGGCACCTCGCTGGTCACCGGCTCGGGAGCGCCGACGGCCAGCATGGTCTACAAACTCGTTGAGGTGGAAGGCATTGCGGTGCAGAAACGCAGTAGCCAGAAAAAGTCACGCGGTGGCCGCAAGGCGGCCCTGCGACTGGCCCGGCCAACCGGCACCGTCACCGAGGAGATCGTGCATCCTGCCGGGCGCCCACCGGCCGTCACCGAGCAGCCGCACCGGGTGCTGACAACACCGCTGGTGCGTGCGGGAGAGGTGATCGTCGATAACGACCTGGCAGCGGCGCGCGACCTGGTGGCGGCCGGGTTGCGCAGTCTGCCGTGGGAAGGGTTGAGATTGTCACCCGGCGATCCGGCGATCCCGACGCAAACCATCCCGGCCTGACGAGGTAGCCCGCCCGTGCCAGAGCCGGTGACCGCTTCAGTGCCCGACCTGCTGGCCGTCGCGGTGGCCGCTCTCGGCGGCAGTGAACGCCAGGGCCAACTGGAGATGGCCACCGCGGTCGCGCAGGCCTTCGACACCGGTGAGCACCTGGTCGTCCAGGCCGGCACCGGCACCGGCAAATCGTTGGCATACCTGATTCCCTCGATCGTGCGCGCGGTCAGCGACGAAGCACCCGTTGTGGTGTCGACGGCCACCATCGCGTTGCAGCGCCAACTCGTCGATCGCGATCTGCCCCGGTTGGCCGATTCGCTGGCCGACGCGCTGCCCCGCGAACCGGCATTCGCGTTGCTCAAGGGTCGTCGAAACTACCTGTGCTTGAACAAGATTCACGGTTCGGCGGAAGGCAGCGCGGGCGAGGACTCTGACATACCGCAGGAGGAACTGTTCAACCCGATGGCGGTCAGCGCGTTGGGCCGCGACGTGCAGCGCCTCACCGACTGGGCCTCGAGCACCGAATCCGGCGACCGTGACGACCTCAAGCCCGGCGTGCCGGATCGATCCTGGTCTCAGGTCAGCGTTTCCGCGCGCGAATGTATCGGCGTGGCGCGCTGCCAGTTTGGCGCCGAGTGCTTCTCGGAACGGGCGCGGGCGCGTGCGGGCCGTGCCGATGTCGTCGTCACCAACCATGCGCTGCTGGCCATCGATGCCGTGTCCGACTCCGCGGTGCTGCCGGAACACACGTTGCTCGTCGTCGACGAAGCGCACGAGTTGACCGACCGGGTCACCTCGGTCGCCACCGCGGAGTTGACCTCGGCGACCCTGGGCGTCGCCGCGCGGCGGATTGCCCGGCTTGTGGGCCCAGAACTGGTCCAGCGCCTGGAGGCGGCCTCGGCCACCTTCTCGTCGGCCATCCACGACGCTGCGCCCGGCCGCATCGATTATCTCGATGACGAGTTGGCGACCTACCTGACCGCGCTGCGCGACGCGGCGAGTGCGGCCCGCTCGGCGATCGAGAGCACGAACGACGCCCGCGCGGCCTCAGCGCGGGCGGAGGCGGCTGCGGCCTTGATCGAAATCTCCGACACGGCAGTGCGGATTCTCGCCTCGTTTGGACCCGCCATCCCCGATCGCACCGACATCGTCTGGCTGGACCATGAGGAGAGCCGCGGCACACCACGCGCAGTGTTGCGGGTGGCTCCCCTGTCGGTGGCCGACCTACTGGCCACAAGGGTGTTCTCCCGCTCGACGACGGTGTTGACGTCGGCGACGCTGACGGTCGGTGGCGCGTTCGATGCCATGGCCACGGCATGGGGGCTGAGCGGAACGGAGGAGAGCTGGAGGGGCCTGGATGTGGGATCACCGTTCCACCACGCCAAGTCCGGAATCCTCTACGTCGCCGCGCATCTGCCGCCGCCCGGCCGCGACGGCGCCGGTTCGGCCGAGCAGCTGACCGAAATCGCCGAACTCGTCACCGCGGCCGGCGGGCGCACGCTGGGGTTGTTCTCGTCGATGCGTGCCGCCCGCGCTGCCGCGGAGGCGATGCGCGCACGGCTGACCACGCCGGTGCTGTGCCAGGGCGACGACAGCACCTCAGCCCTGGTCGAGCAGTTCGCCGCTGACCCGGCCACCTCCCTGTTCGGCACGCTGTCGTTGTGGCAGGGCGTCGACGTGCCGGGGCCGTCCCTGTCGTTGGTGCTGATCGACCGGATTCCGTTTCCCCGTCCGGACGACCCGCTGTTGAGCGCCCGCCAGCGTGCGGTGGCCGCCCGCGGCGGCAACGGCTTCATGGCCGTGGCGGCGAATCACGCCGCGCTGTTGCTGGCGCAGGGATCGGGCCGACTGCTGCGGCGCGTCACGGACCGCGGTGTGGTCGCCGTGCTGGACTCCCGGATGGCCACCGCCCGGTACGGCGAATACCTGCGCGCCTCACTGCCACCGTTCTGGCCGACCACCAACGCCGCGCAGGTCCGCGAGGCGCTGCAGCGACTCACCAAGACGTAGCGGTCAGGCCAGAGTGACCAGTCCCAGTTCGCCGTTGTCGGCCAGCATCGGATGACGAGGCAGCACCCGCACGGTGTAGCCCAGCGCCCCGGCCAGCGGCAGCGGCGTCGTCGCCGAGAAGACCTGGTTACCCCCTTCGGCACTACCGGTGTACGTCATCTCCACGGTCGCGGGGTCAAGCAACTCATCGCCGCCGACCACCCTGCCCAGCATCGCCTGCACCGTCACCTCATAGGGGGCCAGTCCGGCCAGTTGCACGGTCGCGGTCAGGGTCAGCTTCGACCCGAGCAGTGGGGTGTCCGGCAACCCGGTGCTGTCCACGTCGGTGATGTCGATCCTCGGCCACGCCTCCTGCGCGCGGCGGCGATACGCGGTCAGCTCACGAGCCGCATCGAATTCGGCCCCGCCCGGGGCCGCCCCGACGGTATTGCGCAGCGACTGCGCGGCCGGTAGGTAGTAGCGCTCGACATAGTCGGTGACCATCCGGGAGGCCAGCACTTTCGGGCCGAGCGTCTGCAGAGTGTGCCGCACCATCTCGATCCACCGGGGCGGCACGCCCTGGTCATCGCGCTCGTAGAACTTCGGCGTCACCGCCTGCTCCAGCAGGTTGTAGAGCCCGCTGGACTCCAGGTCGTCGCGCCGGTTGTCGTCGGCCACTCCGTCGGCAGACGGTATCTCCCAACCGTTTTCGCCGTCGTACCACTCATCCCACCAGCCGTCCCGAATCGACAGGTTCAGCCCGCCGTTGAGCGCGCTCTTCATTCCCGAGGTGCCGCAGGCTTCCAGGGGCCGCAGCGGATTATTGAGCCAGACATCGCAGCCCCAGTACAGCAACCGGGCCATCGACATGTCGTAGTTGGGCAGGAAGGCGATGCGGTGACGCACCTGTGGGCGGTCGGCGAACCGCACTATCTGCTGGATCAACGCTTTGCCGCCGTCGTCAGCGGGATGTGACTTCCCGGCGACGATCAGCTGAATCGGCCGTTCCGCATCAAGCAGCAGGCGCTCCAATCGCTCCGGATCGCGCAGCATCAACGTCAGCCGCTTGTACGTCGGAACTCGCCGGGCGAAGCCTATCGTCAGTACATTGGGATCGAATGCCGTTGCTATCCAACCTAATTCGGCCTCTGATGCGCCCCGCTCCAGCCAGGAGTGGCGTAGCCGGGACCGGA
>JAVROZ010000771.1:0-2663 GCA_032162485.1 Mycobacterium sp. | reverse complement strand
CTATGGCTCCAGCAGCGCGGTCACCGCAGCAGTCTTCGCGCGTCGTCTTGTCTTTGGTCGCCGATCGCGCTGACGGGCTCTCCGACCTTCGGCGCAGCGTTAGTTGAAGTCCAGCGACTCGACTGTCGCGGTACCGCCTTCGTGGGAGGGCCGATTTGCGCCGCCGATGACGTAAATCGTGTGGCCTACCGTCGCAACGGCCTCACCGTGGCGCGCGGTCGGCATGGGTATGAGCCGGGACCATTTGGCCTCGGCGATGTCATAGGACTCCACCACCGCCAGCACCTGTGTCGGTTCTTCGCCGCCGATGGCAACGACTCGCCCGTCGATGAAGGTGGCGCCGTAACTTCCCCGCGGGGTCGGCATATCGACCAACTTGGTCCACGCGCCGGTAGCCGGGTCGAACCGCTCGAAAGCCGCGGAGTTCTTGTCGGCGGAGAGGAACCGTCCGCCCACGGAGTACACGAAGGTTCCGTCGGACACCGCAGCCAGGTGCTCGCGCGGGGTCGGCATGTCGGCGGCGTCTTTCCACGAGCTGCCGTCAAAGACCTCGGTCTGGGGCACCACTTGCTTGGCATTCTGTCCGCCGACCACCACAAGCTTGTCGCCCACTACCGCGGCCGCCGGTGCGGCCCGAGCGTGAGTGAGCGGCGGCAGCTCGACCCAGTTGTTCCCGCGCAACGCGAAGACCCGGTTGGAAGCGTTGGCGATGTTGTCGGTCGCACCCCCGAGCACCACCACCTCGCCGCGGTATGTTGCCGCCGCCGCGTGGTGCAGTCCCACGGGCAACGGTGGGCCGGTTTCCCAGACCCCCGTGCGCGGGTCGTAGCTCTCGACGGTGTCCAGGATGGCTCCGTTGTAGAGGCCGCCCATCAGCCAGATCTTGTCGTTGAGCACGGTCCACGCCATCATCAGCCGGGGACTTTTGGCGTCCGGCAGGCTGCGCCACTGGGCCGCCGGCTGCGTCTTGCGCATAGGCAAGGTCAGCGACTCCGCTGACGAGACCACCTGCTGATCGGCGGGTCCGGTTGATCCCCCGATCGCGTAGACCGTCTTCACCACCGCGGCGACCGCCATCCCGTGACGCGCGGTGGCCATGTCCGGCAGGCTGTCCCATGCTTTAGCCGTCAGGTCGAATACCGACACGCTCTTGAGGACTTGGCCGCCGGACAAGCCGCCGAGTGCCACCAGGCGGCCGTCGGAGACTGCCACGCCCAGATCGCTACGCGGACGTGGCAGCGAGGGCAACGTCGTCCAGGCTTTCGCGGCCGGGTCATATGCCTCGACGGCAGCCGAATCCGTGCTTCCGCTCGCTCCACCAACCGCGTAGACCAACTTGCCGTCGGTGGCCGCGGCCAGGAACTGCCGCGGAGTCGGTATGGGCGCCCCAAGAGTCCAGGAGTTGCCGTCGAAGACCTCGGTCGTGTTCAGCAGTGCACCATCGGCGTCGACACCACCCGTGATGATGATGCGGTCACCGACCACCGCAGCGGCGGCAGCGGCCCGGGGCTGCAAAAGACGCGGGAGCTCCACCCAGTGACTGTTCACCACTCGCCAAACCTGGTCGGTGGCAACCGGTTTGGCACCGGTCGTCTTCCAGCCCCCTAGGACCACCGGGTTGCCCTGCCAGGTCACGGCCGAGGCGCGCTGGATCGGAACGGGAAGGTCGTCTCCGCCCTTCCATTCGTCGATGGCGGGGTCGTACCCCTCATGGCGCGCGGTGACCGCGCCGTCGCTTCCGATGCCGCCGAAGATCCATATCGTGCCGTCGGATTGAGTGGCCGCAACCGCATCGCGCGCGATGCGTGCATTGGTAATCGGCTTCCACTGAACAGGCGCCTGGGTCCGCGGCTGACTTGTTGCGTTAGTGCTCTTCTTGTCGTTCTGCGACATCGCAATGAAGACACCGCCGGCGACCAACAGCAGTGCCACGACAATCGCGCCGATCATTACCAGGCGACTCTTCTTGATCGCCGACGGACCGAGTCGGGCTTTTGTCTGCGGCGGCGCGCTCGGCGGCACGGGCTGCACACCCCCCGCGCTCGGCGGCACCGGGGGACTGCCGAAAGTGCCCGAATCTGGCGGGTACGCAGGCCGCTGTTGCGTGTGATCAACTTGGCTGGTCCGCAGGCCGTCCGTGACCTGTGACGACTCGCTGGAAGGCGGTATGTAACGGGTCGGTGACTGCATGTTCGACGTGTCCGGCGCGGGTGGCCGGACTTGTTGGCTGTGGCCGGTCGACTCGGTAGGTGTCACCGGAACGCCCGGGGCAAGGACCGACGTCCGCCCGGTGCCCTCCGCCACCCTGGTGATGGCCATTGCGTCCGGCTTCAACCCACTGGCGCGCTGCGCGGCCTGCAGAAGGTGACCGAACTCTTCCGCTGATTGGGGTCGCTGCTCGGGATCGAGCGACATCGCCTTCTCGATCGCCGTGCACACCGCGTCGGGGATCCCTTCGGGGCGCATATCCGGGACTCCGGTGGAACTGATACGGAGGTACTGCGCTAAGAGGTCCTCGCCCTTCCTCCGCTCGTGCGCGGCAGCGCCGGCGATCAGCGCGTAGATCGTCGCGCCCAGGGAGTAGACGTCCGCCACCACCGTGGCCGGATTACCGGTCATCACCTCGGGCGAGGTGTAGTCGATCGTGCCGGAAAAGAACCCGG
>JAVROZ010000770.1:0-3479 GCA_032162485.1 Mycobacterium sp. | reverse complement strand
GGCCTCGTCGGCGCTGTCCACCTCGAACCGCCGGCCACTGGTGCGGAACCGCTCGTTCAGACCGAGGTCGTGGAACATCGCGCCGAGGTAGAGCAGTTCGGGGTCGAAGCTGAGCCCACGGTTGCGGCCCTGCAGGCTGCCGAACCAGAAGACCCGGCGGGAATGGTGGTAAATCAGATCGGTCGTGGTGTCACGGACCAGGTCCGTGGCATCACGCGCCACCTTCGTGTCCGGAACCGTTACCCCGGCTGCCGTCTGTCCGTTGCTCACGATCACTGCCTCCTCGATCCGCGCGCTTGCCTGTCCCGACCATCGCGCGACGTCCCACCCGGGTCTGCCCGGCAGGCACCCAATCCGGTTACCGGCCAGCAGGAACTCGGTCGGCCCCACTGACGGGTGCAGTAGACGGCCGCTGGCAACGATGGTTCGCGATCGCTTCAGCGGAATCGTTGAGCCATATCGGACTTCTGAGAGAAGGTGGAACCGAAATGGCTGACGTCGTCACAAACGGACGAGAGGCCGTAACCCTGCCCCACCATTGGGCGCTCGCACTGCGGAAGGACTCGGTCGAGGCGATCGGGGCGTTCTTCCTCGTATTCACAGTGGCAGTCAGTGGACTGAGCCACAGCGTATTCACGCCGCTGGCCGCGGGCTCGGTCCTGATGGTGATGGTTTACGCCGGTGGTCACATCTCCGGCGGGCACTACAACCCGGCCGTCACGCTGGCCGCGCTGGTACGGCGCCGGATCGGGCTGGCCGACGCTGTGCAGTACTGGATCGTGCAGCTGGTTGCGGGCGTGATCGCCGGACTGGTCGCCCGCGCGGTGGTCGACCCGGCGAGGACGGTGCGGTTGCGTCCGTCCGGTCATGAGCTCGGCGCGACGGCGGTGGTGGAGCTGCTGTTCACCTTCGCCCTGTGTTACGTCGTACTGAACGTTGCCACCAGCAAGGATCAGCCGGGCAACTCCTTCTTCGGGCTGGCGATCGGCTTCACCGTCCTGGCCGGCGCGTTCGCCGTCGGCGGGATCTCCGGCGCGGCGTTCAACCCGGCCGTGTCGCTCGGTGCGGCCACCGGCGGTCTATTCGCGTGGTCGACCCTGTGGGTCTACCTCGTCGTACAGGCAATTGCCGGAGTCGCCGCCGGGCTGGCCTTCCGGGCGCTCAACCCGGCCGACAAGTGATCACGGCCATCATCCAACTCAGCAAGGAGAAAAGCGCATGCCCAGCATAGATCCCAAGGCGACGACGACGGACGCCGGCATCCCGATCGAGAGCAGTGAGCACTCGCTCACCGTCGGCCCGGACGGGCCGATCCTGTTGCACGACCACTACGTCATCGAGCAGATGGCTCAGTGGAACCGCGAACGGGTGCCTGAGCGCCAGCCGCACGCGAAGGGCAGCGGTGCCTTCGGCCGATTCGAGGTCACCGCCGACGTCAGCGCCTACACCAAGGCGGCGTTGTTCCAGCCGGGGACGACGACCGAGATGGTGGCCAGGTTCTCCACGGTGGCCGGTGAGCACGGCAGCCCTGACACCTGGCGCGACCCGCGCGGCTTCGCGCTCAAGTTCTACACGTCCGAGGGCAACTACGACATGGTCGGGAACGACACCCCGGTGTTCTTCCTGCGCGACCCGATCAAGTTCCAGCACTTCATCCGGTCGCAGAAACGCCGTGCGGACAACAACCTGCGCGACCACGACATGCAGTGGGACTTCTGGACCCTGTCGCCGGAGTCGGCCCACCAGGTGACCTGGCTGATGGGGGACCGGGGGATTCCCCGCACCTGGCGGCACATGAACGGGTACTCCAGCCACACCTACATGTGGGTCAACGCCCAGGGCGAGCGGCACTGGGTGAAGTACCACTTCATCAGCGACCAGGGCGTCGAGTGCCTCACGCAGGCCGAGGCGGATGCGCTGGCGGGGACGGACAGCGACTTCCACGTCCGCGATCTGTTCGAGGCGATCCGGCGCAGCGAGTTCCCCAGCTGGACGCTGAAGGTGCAGCTGATGCCGTTCGCGGACGCCGCGGCGTACCGGTTCAACCCGTTCGACATGACCAAGGTCTGGCCGCACGCCGACTACCCGCTGATCGAGGTCGGCAAGATGACCCTGGACCGGAACCCGGCCGACTATCACTCCGAGATCGAGCAGCTGGCCGTAGAGCCCAGCAACATGGTGCCCGGTATCGGGCCGAGCCCGGACAAGATGCTGCTGGGCCGGATGTTCTCCTACCCGGACGCTCACCGGGCCCGGATCGGGGTGAACTACAACCAGTTGCCGGTCAATGCTCCGAAGTCGGCCGTGAACAGCTACAACACGGCCGGCGCCATGCGCTACCGCAACGCCACCGACCCGGTGTACTCGCCCAACTCCAAGGGCGGTCCGCAGGCCGACACCGAACGGTACGGCGAGCCGGCCGGCTGGTACTCGGACGGAGACATGGTCCACGCCGCCCAGACGCTGCACGCCGAGGACGACGACTGGGGTCAGGCCGGCACGCTGGTCCGCGAGGTCATGGACGATGCGGCCCGCGAACGACTGGTCGGCAACATCGTCGGCCACCTTCTCGACGGTGTCACCGAGCCGGTGCTGCTGCGCGCCTTCGAGTACTGGCGCAACGTCGACCCGGATCTCGGCCAGCGGGTCGAGAAGGGCGTCCGCGCCGGACAGTCCTGAGCTACCGGATCGCACCGTGACGTGGGCCCGGCACCGGCCAGGTGCCGGGCGCACGTCACCCGCATGCCAGTCTCCCTATCCAAGCCCCACCGCCGAACGGTGACCGCGATGACGATTGTCTGCCTGAGCTTGTCCCACCGGTTCACCCCGGCCGACGTGCTGGAAAAGCTTACGGTTCCTGCCTCACAACGAGGCAGCGTGCTGGCCCGGCTGTACGCCGAGCCGCCGGTCGATGAGGTGATCCTGCTGTCCACCTGCAACCGGGTCGAGGTCTATGCGGCCGCGCACGGCCCCGCCGAGCAAGTGGCTCAGGTCGTCGCGGAGCTCCTGGCGGAGCATGGGCGGCTCCAGGTCGGAGAGGTCATGGGGTTCGCCCGCGTGCGCGTGGGCGAGGCAGCCGCCGAGCACCTGTTCTCGGTAGCTTGCGGGCTGGACTCGATGGCCGTCGGCGAGGAGCAGATCGTCGCCCAGCTCAAGTCCGCGGCGCGTGTGGCCGCCGCGGCGGGAACCACCGGCCACGCCATCACAAGCATGATCGACGCCGCGCTGCGGGCCAGCAAGCGGGCCCGCACGCAGACCACTATCAGCACCGAAGGCATCTCGCTCGCCCGGGCCGGCCTGGACCTTGCCGAGGCACATCTTGGTGGCCTCGCTGCCCGTGATGCCGTTGTGCTTGGGACCGGCAGCATGGGCAAGCTCGCGGCGCGGCTGCTGCGCGAGGCCGGCGTCGGACGGCTCTCCGTGGCCAGCCGAAACCCGGAGCGAGCCGCAGAAGTGGCCGCGGCGGTGGGTGGCAGTCA
>JAVROZ010000769.1:0-5903 GCA_032162485.1 Mycobacterium sp. | reverse complement strand
GTGCGGGCAGCGCACCGGAGTCGAGTTTGCCGTTGCTGGTGAGCGGCAGCGCCGCAAGGACCACCAGCGCGGCCGGAACCAGGTAGGGCGGCAGCTGCTCGGTCAACGCCGTACGGGCCCCGGGCCCGTCCACGGCCCCAGTCACATAACCCACCAGACGCTTATCGCCGGGGCGGTCCTCCCGGGCGATCACCACCGCCTGCTCCACCCCGTCCAACCGGGCCAATGCCGCCCGGACCTCACCCAACTCGATGCGATACCCGCGGATCTTGACCTGCTCATCAGCGCGGCCCACATGACGCAGTTGTCCGTCGGCGCCCCAGCTCACCCGATCGCCGGAGCGATACATCCGTGTTCCGACACCCCCGAACGGGCACGCCACGAACCGCGACGCGGTCAACCCGGTCTGACGCCAGTACCCCACGCCCACAACGTGGCCCGCGATGTACAGTTCGCCGACCACACCGGTGGGCACCGGACGCAACCACTCGTCGAGCACGAACAACGCCGAGCCCGACACCGGCGATCCGATCGGCGGCCCGCCCGAACCCGCCTGCAATGGGACACTCAACGCCGCATAAATTGTTGTCTCGGTGGGCCCGTAGGCGTTGATCATCACCCGGCCTGGCGCCCACCGATCCACCACCTCGGCCGGGCAGGGCTCACCGCCCATCACCAACGCCGCCGATTCGAGACCGGCCGGGGCTAACGTGCTTATCGCAGATGGGGTTTGGGTGATTACGTTGACCTGCTCGGTGACCAGCGCGGCGTGAAAGTCGGTGGGTGAGGCCGCCGCCGACCCCGGTATCACGACCAGTCGGCCACCACCGAGCAGCGCGCCGAAAATCTCCCATACCGAGAAGTCGAAGGCATACGAATGCCATTGCGACCAAACTTGTTCCGATGCCACCGGCAGTCCCGCGTGCAGAGACATGATCTGCTGGGTCAGGTTGTGGTGGGTGATGGCCACACCTTTGGGCGTGCCGGTGGTTCCCGAGGTGTAGATGAGGTAGGCAATCCCGTCGGCGTCGGGTGACAGCAGCGCTGTGCACGGATACGTCTGCGCCGCAGGGTCTTCGACCTCGAGGACCGGCAGGTGGTGCCCGTCCAGTCGGCCAGCCAGGCCCGCCGTCGTAACGGCGGCGGCCGGCGCGACATCGACGAGCAGGAACTGCAGCCGCGCAGCCGGCAGTCCCGGGTCGACGGCCACATAGGCCGCTCCGGTTTTCAGCACCGCCAGGATCGCGATCACGGCCTGCGCCGAGCGCTCCAACAGCAGTGCCACGTACGTTCCTGGTCCCACCCCATTGCCAGAAAGCAAGTGCGCCAGACGGTTAGACGCCTCGTCGAGTTCTCGATAGTTCCACGAGGATGCGCCGAAACTCAATGCTGTCGCCTCGGGGCGGCACGCGACATGCGCGGCGAACAACGCGGGAATCGACAACGGCGGCGGCGCCGGCTGGCACAACAGCGCACGGTTACCCCACCTGTCCAGCCGCGCGCGTTCACCGGCTTCAAGCAGGTCCACCGCTGATAACCGGGCCGTAGGTGCGGCGGTGGCTGCCACCAACACCGTCTCCAACCGCCCAATCAGTGCCTCGATGGTGGCCGAGTCGAACACGTCGGTGCGAAACTCCACCTTCCCGCCGATCCCGGCGGGCGCACCGGCGTCGGTGCTGCGCTCGACGAGAGAGAACGCGAGATCCATCCGCGCCGTATGGGTGTCGACGGGAATGGGGGTGATTTGCAGATCGCCCGCGACCAGTCCGACGGTGGGGTCGTTGGTCTGCCAGTTCAGCATCACCTGAATCAGGGGGTGATGGGTCCGTGAGCGCGGCGGGTTGAGTCGATCGACCAGCACCTCAAAGGGGACGTCCTGGTGCTCGTAGGCGGCCAGGCTGCGCTGTCGCACTTGGGCCAGCAACTCGGCGAAGGTCGGGTTACCGCTCAGGTCGACCCGCAACACCAGAGTGTTGACGAAAAAACCCACCAGGACATCCAGGGCGGGATCTCCGCGACCGGCGATCGGAAAACCAACCGCCACATCGGAGCTGGCGCTGAGTCGAGATAGCAGCAGGGCTAGAGCCGCTTGGACCACCATGAAACTGGTCGCGTTGTGCTCGCGGGCAACGTCGCGGATCCGCTGCTGTACGACTGGCGACCAGTCCACCGCCACGCTGGCGCCGTGGTGTTCGGCAACCAGCGGATAGGGTCGATCGGTGGGCAGCTCCAGCCGTTGGGGCATCCCCGCCAGTGCGTCTTCCCAGAACGCCACCTGAGCGGCCAGCGGGCTGGCGCGATCCGTCAGATCACCGAGGTTTGCCCGTTGCCATAACGTGTAATCGACATACTGAACCGGCAATTCGGCCCAGCCCGGTGCTTGCCCCGCACACCGGCCGACATAGGCCGTCACGACATCCGTGGCCAACACACTGATCGACCAACCGTCCCCGGTGATGTGGTGCACCACGACGACCAGCACGTGTTCCTCGTCGCTGACCTTGAAAAGCCTTGTTCGCAAGGGAATTTCGTTGGCGAGGTGAAAACTGCAGCCTGCTGTTTGCTCGATCGCCTCCGTCAGCCGGGCCGCGGACCATCCGGTTCCGTCGACTATCTCCCACCCGAAGTCGGCCTGCTCGGCTGGCAGCACGACTTGCCGAGGTATCCCCTCGACCGCCGAAAACACGGTACGCAAGCTTTCGTGACGGGCAACCACATCGCCAATCGCCGTACCAAGCGCGGCGACATCGAGCTGCCCGCATAACCGCAACGCCACGGCCCTGTTGTAAACCGGTGATGGCCCGAGCAACTGGTCGATAACCCACAACCGGCTTTGGGCAAACGACAGCGGAATCACCGGGGGTCGCTCGACGGCCCGCAGCGGCCGAAGCCGAGCCGAATCCCCGCCGATGCGCGAGGCCAACTGGGCAACGGTTGGCGCGTTGAACAGCGTGCCGACCTTGAGATCAGCACCCAGGGCCGCATTGACCGCGACGATCACCCGCATCGCCGACAGCGAGTCCCCACCCAGGTCGAAGAATGACTCGTCCATGCCGACGTGCTGGACACCGAGGACCTGCGTGTAGATCTCGGCAATCGTCTTCTCGATCGCGCGATAACGATCGTCTTCCTGGTACTCCGGTACGGGCAGGGCGCGGATGTCGAGTTCGCCGTCGTGGGTCAAGGGGAGCGAATCCACCACGACCACCGCGGTCGGCACCAGGTAGGACGGCAGCCGCTCGGCCAACGCCGCACGCGCACCGGGCCCGTCGACAGTCCCGGTGACATAGCCGACCAGACGCCTGTCACCCGGGCGGTCCTGGCGCGCGACCACCGCCGCTTGCCGTACCCCAGCCAAACCCGCCAGGGCGGCTTGCACGTCGCCGAGTTCGATGCGATTCCCGCGGATCTGGACCTGCTCATCCGCGCGCTGCGTAGAGCGCAGCTGTTCTTCGATTGTCATCGGACCGTCAACCCTCGACGGTTTACCGCTCAGGAGCCCGCGCCCTGCGCCAGCCTCTCGCGCAAGCTCTTGGGCCGAATGTCGGTCCAATTCGCTTCGATGTAGTCCACACAAGCAGCCCGTGGCGCCGCACCGTAAATCGCCCGCCACCCGGCCGGAACATCGGTGAATACCGGCCAAAGGCTGTGTTGCTCCTCGTCGTTTACCACGACGAAGAAGCTGCCATTGTCGTCGTCGAACGGATTGCTACTCACTCGTTCTCTCCTAACCGCCTACTAGAGATAGGTCAAGGGCCACAACAGCGAGCGCGGAACCGTTCACCAAAACACGGACCGGCGACGCCAAACTTAGCACCTGCAGCGTCAATTTCAGGCGGCCCGCTCTGCTACCGATCCCAATATCAGGACCGCAGAGACAGGGTGAGCCCCGCCTGGATAACAGCCGACGCTGCGTCGCCATCGGACACCTTTGCAAGGTCGGCCACCGTGGCCGACTTATCCAGCCTGCGGCACTCCGCTTGCGAGATGCTTGCGAAGTCTTCACGGAATTCTTGCGCGCATTCAACGGTGCGAGACGATTTCTGCCTTTTCGGCACAGTGTGCCCGGGGACACCGGGGCGCGTTCGGACCCACCATGGTCCAAGCGGAATTGCCGACAACCCCTGGTGGTTATGTGATTAGGCCTAGCGAAAGGGGCTGACGATGAGTAACGCGCACCATCCGGCAACAGTGGGATTCCACAGCGGCGAATTGTCTGTCCAACAGCATGCGGGTGTGCGAGCCGAAGCCGCCAGGCTGGCACCGATGTTAGCGCGGGGCGAGCTGCGGTCCGGAGCCGCGGCATTCCTTACCGGTGCGCCGTTGGCGGCACTCACCGCACGCGACCGCGCCGGCCGGCTGTGGACGTCGCCCCTGTTCGGTCCCCCAGGTTTCCTGCACGCCGAATCCTCCAACACGCTGCGGATCGCGTCGGCGCTTCCCGACGCTGATCCGCTGCATGCCATCGCCGACGGGCAACCGGCGGGTTTGATCGTCATCGACTTCGCCACCCGGCGCCGCGTCCGGATCAACGGCACCCTCACCTACGCGGGTACCGACGGTCTGGCACTCGAGGTCGAGCAGGCCTACGGCAACTGCCCGAAATACATCGCGCACCGGCACCTCTCCGTGGCGGTGCCGAACACCGCATCCGCCCGAACTTCGCTGTTTCGCGGAGAAGTGTTGCGATCCAATGATGTTCGCTCCATCGAAGCCGCTGATACCTTCTTCCTGGGTACCACCCACCCCGAGGCAGGCGTCGATGCCTCCCACCGCGGCGGCCCGGCTGGATTCGTCCGAGTCACCGGCACGCGACTGTGGTGGCCGGACTATCCGGGCAACAACATGTTCAACAGCTTCGGCAACCTCGCTGTGGACCCCAGCGCCGCACTGTTATTCGTCGACTTCGGCACGGGCAACGTCCTTCAACTGTCCGGCACCGCCGCGGTGCGTTGGGACCAGCCCGCGGCCCGCGATGAGGGCCACACCGGCCGCGTCGTGGAGTTCACACCGGCCCACGTCATCGCGACCGTGATGCCCGGGCTTGCTGAGACCGACCACACCGCTTACCCATACAACCCGCCGCTGTTTGCTCAATTGGTGTCGGAAACCACCGACTCCTGAGGAGTCCAGGCCGGCGGCTGACCGGGCCGACCGGGAAACAGGTAGTCGACGAAAGCCGCTGCCGTGGGCTGCGGTTCGTGATTGGCCAATCCCGGCCGTTCGTTGGCTTCGACGAACGCGTACTCGGTGCCGGTGACATCGGGCACCAACAAGTCGATGCCCGTCACGGGTATACCGATCGCCTCGGCTGCGGCCACCGCAATCCGACACAATTCCGGGTTCACTTGAGCGGTGACGTCGTGGATCGTCCCCCCTTGATGCAGGTTGGCGGTGTTGCGAACCCGGAGTCGAGTGCCTTGCGGCAGCACATCGTCCAAGCTCCAACCCGATTCGGCGACGGTGGCCTCGGTGAGGTCGTCGATCGGTATGCGGGACTCGCCCCCGGTGGACGCCGACCGTCGTCGGCTCTCCGACGCAATCAAGTCCCGGATCCTGTGGTCACCCGTGCCGATGACTTCCGGCGGCATCCGCAGCGCCGCGGCGACCACCCGACCGTCGATCACCACTAACCGCAGATCGTCGCCGTCCATCCGCTGCTCGATGAGCACCTCTGGGTGCTGCTCTCGCGCCCGTGCCAGGGCGGCGGCAAGTTCGCCAGGACCGTTTTCGACGCCGACCCCGACGGTGATGCCTTTACCTTGCTCGCCGCGGGTGGGCTTGACGACGACGTCTCCGACCTCCGTCACAAACGCGTAGTCGGCGTCGTCAAAGGTGGCCAAGCGGGCACGGGGCACTGTGATGCCGACATCGGCGACGAGGCGCCGGGTGAGGCGCTTGTC
>JAVROZ010000768.1:0-2820 GCA_032162485.1 Mycobacterium sp. | reverse complement strand
CGCCGCGTGCCGTGGTGCTGCCGATCGGAACGCCCGCCACCCCGCGTTGGTGAGTACAGCGTCGGTGGCCCGGCCGTCGACTTCCGACGGCACCCGGTCGACGTAGCCGCGGCCGCTCATCCGTTGCAGATGGTGCGACAGCCGGCTGCGTTCCCACCCGATCGTGGTCGCCAGGCTGCTGAGCTGCGCGCGGCGCCGCGGCGCATTCGTCAAGGCATTCATCACCGTGTAGTCACCCAGCGACATGCCGCACTCGGACTGCAGCTGGCGGTTCATTTCATATTCCATCCGGTGGTACACGCGCATGTAGCTCAACCACGCTTGCTGCTGCGACGGGTTCAGCCGATCGTCGGCGGTCACGACTGGGGCGGCTTTGTGCTGACGGTGCAAAGCTCGGAGAGCAATTCCTTCGCCAGCTTTCCGATGCGTGACATTTCATGCATCCTAGCGGCCCCGGAAGGCTTGGGGTGATTCCGCACTTGCTCGCGCCTTGCCGGCCACTCCGGAGTCCGATAGATACGCGACGATTGCGTTCGTCAGTCCACGCCGTGCCTCGTCCTGATCGGCGTAACTGCCCAGCTGTCGTTCCGAAACAAGACCGCGCATCGCACCCGGTATCAACGAGGCGACCTCGTGCACGCGCTGCGGGTCGACCTGCAGGTCGGCGAACGCCTTTTGGCACGTGGCTTGCCAGCCCTGCCCCCACGAACGCAACTCGGTCGCGGTGCGCGGGTAAAGCCGATCGAGCTCACTGGGTTCGCGGGGCAACGCAGCACGCAGATTCTCGATCGCCCGAGAGTCCGGTGCGGTCAGCCCGTTGTACAGGGTGTCGATGATCTCCGACACCCGAGCCTGCAGCGATGCTCCGGTGTCGGGATTGGCGAACACGTTGGCCCGCCGTTCAGCCGTGTGATGTAGCACCGCGGCCCAAAACCCGTCAGCGTCGCCGAACTGGTATTGCACCGTCCCCCAGGTAACGCCGATCTGTTTGGCAATGCGGTTCGCCGAGACCGCACCCGGATCACCGGAGGCCAGCGCGGTAACGGCCGCTTGCAGCATGGCCTCGCGAGTGGCCAATCCCCGCTTATTGGCCCTGCGACCCGCACTGTCCGCCACCGCCATCTCCGCATCCTAACGCGAAAAACCAGGTTTCGTTGACACCTCTATGACTCTTTCATAGAATGTCTCACTATCAGACCGAGAGGACCTGCCCGCATGGCCAAGCCCCCCTTGTCGATGAAACCGACCGGATGGTTCCAGGTTGCGTGGTCCGACGAGATCGACATCGGCGACGTCCACAACATGAAGTACTTCGATCAGGAGATGATCGCCTGGCGCGCTGATTCGGGTCAGCTCACCGTGATGAACGCGTACTGCGAGCATCTGGGTGCGCACCTGGGCTACGGCGGCACGGTCGTAGGCGAAGTGTTGCAGTGTCCATTTCATGGCTGGCAGTGGAGCCAGGAGGGGCGCAATGTGCGCATCCCCTATCAGGACCGACCGAACCGGGGACGACGAATCCGCACTTACCCGGTGGTAGAGCGCAACGAGTCGGTCTACATCTGGCACGACATCGAGGGCCGCCCACCGTTTTTCGATGCACCTGATGTTTTCGCGAGCTTCGCCGACGGCAGCAGTCCCGACGATTACTACCCGCAACAGCGACTGTTTCGGCAGGGCCTAGAGCTGCATCCGCAGTACGTGCTGGAGAATGGGGTCGACTTCGCGCACTTCAAGTACGTCCACAGCACCCCGATTGTGCCGATCTTCACCCGGCACGACTTCGCAGAGCCGATTTCCTACGTGGACTTCACCATCACTTTCGAAGGCGACGACCAGCAGAGCATCGATGACGTTCAGAGCGGTGTCGAGGCTATCAACGGCGGACTCGGCATCGCGGTCACCAAGAGTTGGGGCATGATCGAGAACCGCACCATCTCCGCCATCACCCCGGTCGACGAGCGCACCTCCGACGTGCGATTCATGGTGTACATCGGGCGAATCCCGGGTCGGGACGACGAGCGGGCCGAAAGCAAGGCCCGGATGTTCGGCGAAGAGGTGATCCGGCAGTTCACCCAGGACGTGCACATCTGGTCGCACCAGCGTTACTCCGATCCGCCCGCGCTCGCGACGGCGGAGTACGAAGGTTTCACCGCAATCCGCAAGTGGGCCACCAAGTTCTACCCCGACGGCAAGGGCGGCACCGCCGCCGAACTGGCCGCGACCAACTCCGGTTCCTGAAAGGCGAGAGCATGACTATCAAGGTTTTCCAGGTCGCGACCGGAAATGTCGGTTCCGAGATGATCAAGCGCATCGCCACTCAACCCGACCTGGAACTGATCGGCGTGCATTGTTACTCGCCGGAGAAGATCGGCGAGGATGTCGCCGAACTCGTCGGCCTGCCGCCCAGCGGCGTCAAGGCAACCGGCAGCATCGACGAGATCATCGCAGCCAAGCCCGATGTGCTGACCTTCCACGGTGTCTTCCCAGACGAGGACCTTTACGTGAAAGTACTTGAGGCCGGGATCAATATCGTCACGACCGCCGACTGGATCACCGGCTGGCACCGCGACCGCAATCACCCGCACCACTCCGGCAAGCCGGTCACCCAGTTGCTGCAGGAAGCGTGTGAAAAGGGCGGGTCGACGTTTTATGGGACGGGTATGAATCCTGGCGTCAACCAGATCCTGGGTGTGGCGTGTTCGGCCGATGTGGCCGAGATCGAGAACGTCACCACCATCGAATCCGTCGACGTGTCCTGCCACCACTCCAAGGAAACGTGGATCGAAGTGGGTTACGGCTTGCCAGTGGAGGATCCGT
>JAVROZ010000767.1:0-3799 GCA_032162485.1 Mycobacterium sp. | reverse complement strand
CGTCGCACAGCTTTCCTCCCCTTAAAACCCCTCTAATTACGGGGCACCGCTGCAACGAATCTAACTGCCCGCGCCGCGGGCGGTCGAACCGGTCAACCCGTCTCTCCGGCCTCCCCCGACCCTCCGGCGTCCCGGGTCTCCTCGGGCTCAGCGACCACCCGATATTTCGGGTCGACCATCCACATGGCCCGGTTGCCGCTCTGACGGGCCTTTCCGGTGACGCGCAGCAGTTGGCCGGGCTGGATATCATCGCCACCTCGTCCCGGATGGAACCTGATGCGGACCTCGCCGCTGTCGTCGCCCACCACGATCCAGCGAAACGTTCCACGGCGCTTGGCGATGTCCTCGACTTCGCCGACCCGCCCTTCGACGGTCGCGCGCTGACCGGGGATCAAGCCCGCCATCGTGATCACCGACGACGGCCGCTCGGGGTGCTCGTAGGCTTCGACGTTGCGATCCTCAGATTGGGAAACCCACGCTTCCAGCTTGTCGACTTCTCGGGCGACCCGTTGCTCGAAGCGCTCGGGGTAGGCCTCCTTGATCCGCGATTGCACGTCGTAGGGCACGATCGTCGCCGCCGCGTCCGGGATGAGGCTCACCGCCCGGGCGATCTTGTCCGCGGTGCGGTCGTGTAGCAGCCGTCCCAGCAGTGGCGCATAGGTTCGACGCGGCAACAGCACAGTCACATTGGTGTCCGGATGTTCCTTGCTCGACTTCGCAACCAGCAACTGTCCAGCGCGGGTCACCCGCCGATCCGGACAGTCCACGACCCGCAGGCGAGTCTCGAGATCGAAGTCATCCCAGCGCTTTCGCAGTTGCGCAGCATGAATCGCATCGACCATGAAATGCACCGCGATCATTTCGTCGGCCCGCAGTCCCTTGCCGTACCGCAGCGCTTCGATCACCGCGAGATCCACCGAGTTCACAAAGACGAACACCTGGTGCCGCGCGTACTTCACAAACTCGGGACGGTCGGTGCGGAACATCTCGAGAATCGCTGCCTCGGCGCGGTATTCGCGATTGAGCCGAATCAGGGTGAACACCAGCAGGGGAAAGACAATCACCACCAACCAGGCGCCCTCGGTGAACTTCGCGACCGCGAAGATACCCACCACGACCGTCGACAGGATGCCTGCGGACAGGTTGATCGCCAGCCGGTGTCGCCACCCTGGTTCCCGGTGCGTCAGATGATGTTTGGTCATCCCGTAACCGGCCATCGAGAACCCGGTGAATACGCCGATGGCATAGAACGGGACCAGTGCGTTGACCGAGCCGCCGGTCGCGATCACCAGCACCACCGAGAACCCGGTGAGCGCGATGATGCCGTTGGAGAACACCAGCCGATGCCCACGTTTCATCAATTGCCTTGGCAGAAACCGGTCCTCGGCAACGAAACTGGCCAGCGCCGGGAAGCCGTTGAAGCTGGTGTTGGCGCCGGTGAACAAGATGGCCGCAGTTGACGCCTGGACCAGGATGAAGAACACGTTGCCGACGATTCCGGTGCCGAAGACTGCCCGTCCGATCTGCGAGAGCACCGACGGATATTCGGTCAGGTAGGGAGTGGCATGGGTGGCGTACGCAAGGTAGGCGACGCCGGCCAGCAGGAAACCGAGGATGCAGGCCATCGCGGTCAGTACGCGACGTGCGTTGCGGCCCTGCGGCTTTTGAAAAATTTCGACGGTATTGGAGATCGCCTCGACACCAGTCAGCGACGAACCGCCGTTGGCGAACGCGCGCAGCAGCACCAGAATCGTCGCGCCCATCACCAATCCGTTGCCCTGATGCACCGGCACCCCCCCGGACAGGTGTTGCGCATCGTAGGTCGGCAAACCCCAGAAGAGATGGCGGACAACACCAGTCACGATGGTGGTGGCGATCATGACGATGAAAATGTAGGTAGCAGCCGCGAACGGCCTACCCGCTTCTCGCATTCCGCGAAGGTTCAGGTAGCAGATGAAGATGACCACACCGACCGTGATTTCCAAGCTGAACGGCCCCAGCACAGGCAACGCCGACACCACCGCGACCGTCCCGGCCGCGGACTGCACCGCCACGGTCACGACATAGTCGATCAACAGCGCTGCCGCTGAGACCTGTGCGACCTTCGGCCCGAAGTTCTCCCGCGCGACGATGTAGGAGCCCCCGGCTCGCGAGTAGGCCATCACCACCTGTCGGTACGACGCCGCCACCAGCACCAGGATCAGCAGGATGACGCCGGTGATGGGGAGGAGTAACACGAAGGCCGCCAGCCCGGCGTGCGGCAACAGTTCGATCAATATCTGCTCGGGGCCGTAGGCCGTCGACGAGATCGCATCCGGCGAAAGGGCGCCCAATGCGACGGGGTTCGACAACCGCTCACCGGCGAGCTCCTCGGTGATCAGCGGCTTTCCCAGGAACACCCGCTTGAAGATGTCGCTCAGCGTCAGCGGTATCCGCAGCTTGCTGACCGAATTGCCCGCCGCATCTGTCATCGACCACATTCCTTTGACCGGGTAGGGCGCCGAGCAAGCGCCTCGGATGCATTCTGCCGTGCCCTGCTCGCAGGTTGAAGCACCTAGAACTAGTTGAGGGCTAGTTCAGGCGCTGGACCGCGGCGTCAATGCGCTCGTCGGTGGCGGTCAGTGCCACCCGCACGTGCTGCGCTCCGCGGGGGCCGTAGAACTCTCCTGGCGCGACCAGGATTCCGCGCTCCGACAGCCATGCGACGGTGTCGTGACATCCCTCGCCGCGACTGGCCCATAAATAAAGGCCGGCCTCGGAATGCTCGACCTCAAAACCCGCCGAGCGCAGCGCCGGCAACAGCGTCGCCCGCCGCCGCGCGTACCGCTCGCGCTGCAGCTTCTCGTGATCGTCGTCGTCCAGGGCGGCCACCATCGCGGCCTGCACCGGTGTCGGCACGATCATCCCGGCGTGTTTGCGCACTGCCAGCAACTCGCCGACCACCGCCGGATCGCCGGCCACGAAGCCGGCCCGATAGCCGGCCAGTGACGAGCTTTTCGACAGCGAGTGCACCGCAAGCAGCCCGCTATGGTCGCCGTCGCACACCGAGGGGTGCAGCACCGATAGAGGTCTGTTTCCCGGCTCGGCATCCCAGGCCAACCCCAGGTAACACTCGTCGGACGCCACCAGAACGCCCCGCTCACGAGCCCACCCAACGACCTTGCGCAGGTGGTCGAGGCCCAGTACCCGTCCAGTCGGATTACTGGGCGAATTCAGATAGACCAGCGCCGGAGATTGCGGACCCAACTGGGTCAGCGAGTCCGCGCGAACTATTTGCGCCCCGGCCAGCCGCGCGCCCACGTCGTAGGTCGGATATGCCAGTTCCGGCACCACGACCACATCCGCTGCGCCCAGGCCGAGCAGCGTCGGCAGCCAGGCGATCAGTTCCTTTGTGCCGATCACCGGCAGTACCGCCGCTTCGCTGAGTCCAGTCACGCCGAAACGACGCGCCAGGGCGGCGACGGCGGACTCCCGCAGCCGCGCGGTTCCCGCGGTGGCCGGATAACCCGGCTCGGAGGCGGCAGCGGCCAATGCGTCCTGGATCAGGGGTGCCACCGGGTCCACTGGCGTGCCGACGGACAGGTCGACGATTCCGCCCGGATGGGCCGCGGCCCTGGCCTTAGCCTCGGCCAAGGTGTCCCACGGAAACTCCGGCAGTGCGGCCGATACCGGGCCGCCCTTCCTGGGCTGATGCAGCACCCGGTCGCTCAGTCGTCCTCGCCCTGCGGGGGCAGATCCTTGACCACCTGCGGGTCGTTCTCGGTCATGCCGACCTTGGCCGCACCACCCGGGGATCCCA
>JAVROZ010000766.1:0-4275 GCA_032162485.1 Mycobacterium sp. | reverse complement strand
CGCTGTACCTGATTGGCAAGACTTATCGATTTCACCCGCTGGAACTGTCCGGATTCCTGGCTGCCCTGCGGAACACGGTTCTTGAAAACCCAGTGCAGCTCTGCATTCTCGAGGTGCCGGCGACTGGGCCCGAGACCATGATCGTCTATCCGGATCTGGTACCGCGGTTGCAGTTCGACGACATTGTGCGCGTGCGATCCAAAGATCAGGAGCGAGAAGATCACGACGACGACGAGCTGAGCCACACGTGGTCTTCGGGCATCCTCGATACCCCGCTGGCGCGTTACACCGTATGGACGAATAAGAACGGCTACGTGGCCGGCCTTGACGTTTACACCCACCACATCCTGGTGGACGGCGGCGCGACGGGGATCATCGAGGACAGTCTGGCGCGACACCTCGCCGCTGACGGTATTACCGAAGACCTCCGTGTCACAGACGGTTTGGCCAAGCTGATGGCGGCGCACCAGCGTGAGAATGCAAAGGTCGAGGAGTCGCTACAGCGTGTTGCCGATATTGTGCGGCGTGAGCTCGCCGACGATGCGCGCCTCGGTGCCCACGGTCAAGGCTCGAATGGTGTCCCCGCCTCCGCGGCAAAGGGAGTCCTTCGGGAGTCAGTGACGATCTCCGGCAATGCATTTGATGCAGTGCTTGCTCTGTCAGAGGCCAAGCAGGTTCCGCTCAACGTGCTGGTGAGTGCAGCGGCCGTGGCGGTGGACGCCAGCATTCGGCAGAACACCGAAAGCCTGCTGGTTCACGCGGTGGACAACCGATTCGGCGATCCGGAACTGAATGTCGCGACGTGTCTGGTCAATTCGGTCGCGCACTCGGCCCGGTTCTCTCCGTTCGCGTCGGTTCAGGACGTTGTTAGGGCCCTCGACCGGAGCTACGTCAAGGCCGTAAGACGCCGGTGGCTTCGTGAAGAACACTATCGCCGAATGTATTTGGCGATCAACCGAACATCTCATATCGAGGCGTTGACGCTCAACTTCATCCGCGAGGCATGCGCGCCCGCACTTCGCCCGTTTTTAGCGGAAGCACCTGTTGCGACCGATATCGGTCCGGTCGAGGGCATGACCGTTGCGAGTGTTCTGGACGAAGGGCAACGCACTCTCAACCTGGCAATTTGGGACAGAGCGGATCAGCCCGAGCGCGAGGCAGACTCCAGTTCTGTTGAACGGGTCGGAGAGCGGATCACTGCGGCGCTGACATCAATGGCGACGCTGTGGGATCAGCCGATCGCAATGGCCGTCGGCGAGTGGTTGGAGGTCGGCCCGGACGGGACCGCGGGCAACGGCGACGCGGCAATCCAGTCAGCGCAGCCGACGGCACCCGCGTGGTTTGTGGACGCGGCGGGGCGCATCCAACATATTCTGGAAAGCCGCCCGTATGTTCATCCCTGGGTCGCCTTGCTGGCCCGGCGCGGCACCGTGCCTGGTGACGTGATGGTGTTCACCGACGACAACACCGACAAGACCATCGATCTTCTGATCGCGTGCCACCTTGCCGGCTGCGCGTACAGCGTATGCAACACTTCGGACGAGGTTTCCTTGCGGGTCAACGCCATTGGTGATGCCCTCGCCGAGGTCTCGGTGCACGTGATCGACATTGCTGCCGCCGGCGTGGAGGTTCTCGATGACCTGAATGACGACGCGCGAAAGCTCGCCGACGGACGCATCGAACTGGTGAGGCAGGATCCTGCGCTCGCCGCCAGGACGGCCTACATCATGCCGACCTCAGGAACGACCGGGCAACCCAAGCTGGTCCTCATCTCACACGGGTCGCTGGCGCTTTTCTGTGACGCGGTCCGACGCGCCTACGGATGGGGGCCGCGCGACACCATCCTCCAATGCGCGCCGTTGACCTCCGACATCAGTGTCGAGGAGATCTTCGGCGCAGCGATCTGCGGATCGAAACTGATCCGATCTACTGCCACCAAGACGGGCGACCTGGACGCGCTGGCACGAGACATCGTCGCCGCGAACGCGACAGTCGTCGACCTGCCGACCGCCGTATGGCATCTGTTGTGCGAAGACGCCGACGCGCTTGACGCGATTCGTCCATCTCGCCTGCGGCAGATTGTTGTCGGCGGGGAAGCAATCCGCCCCAGTGCGGTCGACAAGTGGGTCGGTTCTGCTCCGTCACAAGGGATTTCGTTGGTCTCGAGCTACGGCCCGACAGAGACCACAGTCGTCGTCACGTACCTCCCGATAGCCGGCGACGGAACGACCGTTGCCTCAGGTGCCCGCTCAAGGTTGGGCCGGCCGATAGTGCCGAAAACCGTGTTCATCGCATTTGGCGAAGTCGTCATCGTCGGCGACCTGGTCTCCTCCGGCTACCTCGGAATTCAGGACCGCAGCTTCGGCACCGTGACCTCCAGTGACGGTTCGCGACGCCGCGCGTTTGCCACCGCCGACCGCGTCACCCTTGACAGGGAAGGCTTTCCGATCTTCTCCGGACGCAAAGACGCCGTCGTCAAGATCGCCGGCAAGCGTGTCGACATCGCGGAGATAACCAGGCGGATCTCCGAGGACCCCGCCATCTCCGATGTCGCCGTCGAGCTGCATAACGGAAGTCTCGGGGTGTGGTTCGAAACCCTGCGAACCCGCCAGGGCGCCGAGGATCCCGCGGCAGCGGCGCGCATCAGGCTGATCCTCGTGAGTTCGGGGGTGTCCTCGTTTTTCGTTGTCGGAGTGCCGAATATCCCGAGAAAGCCCAACGGCAAGGTCGACAGCGACAACCTGAGGGCCATGTCTGCGTCGGTGCAAGCAGTGCGAGACGATACGGAGGCCAATGAGAGCGCTGCCGGCCTCGCGCAGGTCTGGAGTGGGCACCTGGGGACCGTCATCCGGCCAGACTCATCGTTGCTCGGTGCGGGGATCGGTTCGCTGGACCTCATCAGAATCCTGCCGGACACTCGCAAGTATCTGAACCGGCACCTCACCATTCTGGATCTGATCAGTGCTGATACCGCCGCCAACCTGGTGGCCGATTTCGCCGCTGCCACAATTACTGCCGATGCCTGGATGGACAGCGGCACGGCCACCGAGATACAACGCGATCTCGATGCACTTGCGCGGAAGGTACCCTTGGCCAGCGCGGAACATCCCCCCACGAGCGGCGCGGGCCAGGCGATCATCGTGCTGGGCGCGTCGGGAATTCTGGGCACCGGATTCGCCGCGGCCCTTCTGGACCTGAAACGATCCGGCGTCCGGTGTCCGGACGTGGTCTTGGCCACCAGGTCCGAACTTCCCGAACACGCTCCCTGGACCGCTCTCCAAGGCATCGATGGCGTACGGATCCAGCAACTCTCGGATGATTTCGGGGTCCCGGAACTGGTCGCTTTGATCCGCGACACGGGCGCCGGAACCGTCATCAATTGCATCGGCAACACCAACGTGCTGGTGCCCTATCGCGAACTTCGGCTGCCTAACGTGGACCTGGTCCGCGATATCGCCGAGACATGCGCGACGCGCGGTATCAGGTTGGTGCAGCTGTCGACCTACGTCGTCAACGCGGATGTCACCGCGGCGCGAGTCACCGATCCCCGCACTGCGCCCTATCCGTACGCAGCATCAAAGTCGGTCGCGGAACTGGTCATGGCGAGTTCATCGCTTGCGCTCGACTTCACCATCGTGCGTCTGCCCCGCGTACTCGGCGAGGACTACCAAATACGGGACAGTGCCGACATTCTGGTCTCGGTCGTCGATGCCTGTGGCGCGTTGGGCGCATATCCGTCCCTCGCTCTGACCGAGGAAGTCACCACTGGCCGAGCCGCGGCGACGGCAATTCTGGGCTTGCTACCCGAATTCGGCGGATCGATGGGATTGGGCAGGAATATCACCGTGTTGCGCGGTGAGGCGGTGGACTACGCACAACTTCTCAGCGGGTTTGCCGCCGACGAGCTCGATGTCGTGGAGTGGAAGCACCGGCTGGACGAAAGCGATTGGGCGAAGCAAAATCCACGCAGATGGTCGGTGGTAGATGGCTGGGTGAGCCTGGGCATGAGATTAGGTGCGCGCTCCTACGCGGAGTACCTCTCGGACTACCCGACCCTCGCTCTCGGGGTCGACGCCGCCGCCGAGCTGGCCGCGCCACCTCAATCGGTGCGAGAGCTGTTGCAGGTCGGCGCGACAGCCCCAATTGTTTGACGGCCTACCGCTGATCGCTGGAAACCAAGGAACGATCCGGCGGGTTGGGACGCACCGGCACAACCGCGGTCCTGGCCGGCCGGGAACGCACCCGGATCGGCCACCAGAACCAGCGGCCCAGCAG
>JAVROZ010000765.1:0-5587 GCA_032162485.1 Mycobacterium sp. | reverse complement strand
TGCACGATGTGGGTGCCGACACCGCCGACGCCCCACACCCCGACCGACTCTCCGATCGCCACCTTGCCGGTCCGGACGACTGCGCCGAACGGAGTCGAGACCGCATCGGCCAGGATCGCGGCCTGCTCTAGTGGAACGTTGTCGGGCACCCGGGTCAGACCTGCTGCCTGAGCAACGGTGTATTCGGCCCACGCTCCGTCATACGCAAAAGCCATCAACTGGATCCGCAGGCAGTTCACCACGTCGCCGCGTCGGCAGTTCGGGCAAGTCTGGCAGGGTCGGCCGGCGGCGACCACCACCCGGTCACCTTCGGTCCAGCCGGACACGTCGGGGCCTAGTTTGGCGATCGTGCCCGAGGCTTCGTGGCCTTGGGTCACCACCGGCGTCATGGCCGGGAAGGTGCCGTTGATCAGACTCAGGTCCGAGTGGCAGATCCCGCAGAAGGCGACCTTGACGAGAACTTCGCCGGGACCCGGTTCGGGGATCGGAATGTCTTCCAGCGCAACCGTTTTAGTGTCGGCGTAGAAGCGCTCGGCCCGCATGGTGGCTGTCATGGCTACTCGACGCCGATCGTGACTTCGGTGATGGTTCCGTTGAGCTGGTTTCGAGTCGATAGACGCATGGCAATTGAACCTAGTGGCAACCCGGTGGCGCCTAGTATCGAGGCCCGAGCAAGGCGGTAGACGCATCCACCGCTGGTTCGACGATGTCGCGGGCCGGCCTGCCGTCCTCGACCGCCAGCGCGACGAGTTCCCGGAGCCCACCCAGCAGGATCACCGCCAACGGCGCCGTCAACGGTGGCAGGTTGGCACGCTGGAAACCCGGGCTACTGCTCAGATTGATCAGCAAGCTGGTCAACAGGTCCAGCCCGCGGCGCTGGATGGGCCGAGCGATATCTCCCAGGTATGGAAGCTCGCGAATCCAGCTCAGTGCAATGGCCGGCCGCGACTCGATGCTGCCGACATAGCCCTCCACGGCCTGACGGGTCTGGACTTGCCAGTCGGCGTCGGGATCGACCGCGCTCCGGATGTCGTCGGCCATGATCTCGACCTCTACCCGCAGCAATTCCAGGAAGCACTCTTCCTTGCTGGCGAAGTGGTCGTAGAACGTGCGCTTGGAGGTGCGCGCGTGCCGGACGATATCGGCGACAGTGGTGGCGCGGTATCCGCGCTCACGGATCGAGGCATCCAGGCCGTCCAGCACTCGTAGCCGGAATGGGTCGGGCTCACTGAGAACCGTGTCACCAGCCACTGCTGTCACATTCGAGCCCCTTTCGGCCGAACTGCTTGTCAGCCTTGGTACCACAGAGTACCGTACCGGGAAAGGTCAGCGGTACATCGCGGTACCAACCCCGTGCCTGGGGAGACGTTGGGAGTCCCACCTTTATGAGCCAAGCAACCACTGACACGCCGGCGCGCTCTGAGGTCAATTTGCCTCAAGCGGTCCGTCTGCCAAAGCCGTTGCAGGCTTTGAGCTTTGCGACCTTGCGGCGGCCAATGATGCTGCGGCTGACCCGCCGCTACGGCACCGTCTTCATGTTGAACATTCCGATGTACGGCCGCATCGTGGTGGTTGGGGAGCCGCAGTTGGCCAAGCAGGTCTTTACCACCAGCCCCGACGTCCTGGGCAACATTCAGCCCAATTTGAGCCGGATGTTCGGCTCGGGTTCGGTATTCGGCCTGGAAGGCGACGATCACCGCCGGCGACGGCGATTGTTGGCACCGCCATTTCACGGCAAGAGCATGAAGAACTACGAGACCATCATCGAGGAAGAGACCGTGCGCGAGACCGCCGGTTGGCCCGAGGGGCAGTCGTTTGCGACGTTGCCGTCGATGATGCACATCACTCTCAATGCCATCCTGCGCGCGGTCTTCGGCGCCGAAGGCGCCGAACTCGACGAACTGCGCCGGATCATCCCGCCGTGGGTCACCCTGGGCTCGCGCCTGGCGGCGGTACCGGTGCCCAAACGGGATTACGGCCGGTACAGCCCGTGGGGAAGGCTGACCGAGTTTCGGCGTAACTACGATCGGGTCATCGACAGGCTGATCGATCTGGAGCGGTCAGACCCCACCTTCGCCGACCGCAACGACGTGCTCGCGCTGATGCTGCGCAGCAGCTACGACGACGGTTCGGTGATGTCCCGCAAGGACATTGGGGACGAGCTACTGGCGCTGCTGGCCGCGGGACACGAGACCACCGCATCCACGCTGGCCTGGGCCTTCGAGCGGATCACCCGCCATCCCGAAGTGCTGGCGGACTTGGTCGAAGAGGCTGACAACGGCGGCAGCGAGCTGCGCGCGGCGACCATCCTCGAAGTCCAGCGGGCCAGAACCGTGATCGATCTGGCGGGCCGGCACGTTTACCCGGAGAGCTATCAGCTCGGCGAATGGGTGATTCCCCGCGGGTATTCGATCATCGTCAACATCGGGCGGATTCACGAAAACCCCGATGTCTTTGCCGATCCGGAGCGCTTCGACCCACAGCGCTACATCGGCGGTAAGCCCTCGGCATTCGCCTGGATCCCGTTCGGCGGGGGGACCCGCCGTTGCGTGGGGGCCGCGTTCGCCAACATGGAAATGGATGTGGTTTTGCGAACGGTGTTGCGCCACTTCACCATCGATGCCACGACAGCGGCCGACGAACGGCGGTTCTGTCGCGGCGTCGCCTTCACTCCCAAGGATGGCGGCCGAGTCGTGGTGCACCGACGTCGGTAGCGCCGCCTAACCTGCGCTACTGATTAGCCGAGGCCCGTCGCGGCAACTTCCAGCCGGGCCGCACGAAGTGGCAGGTGTACCCGCTCGGGTAGCGCAGCAGGTAGTCCTGATGCTCCGGTTCGGCCTCCCAGAAATCGCCGGCCGGGCTGACCTCGGTCACCACCTTGCCGGGCCACAGGCCAGATGCCTCGACGTCGGCGATCGTGTCCAGCGCGACCCGCTTCTGCTCGTCGTCGAGATAGAAGATGGCCGACCGGTAGCTGGCCCCCCGGTCATTGCCCTGCCGGTCCTTGGTAGTCGGATCGTGAATCTGGAAGAAGAATTCCAGCACCGTCCGATAATCGGTGGCCGACGGATCGAAGACGATTTCAACTGCCTCGGCGTGCCTGCCGTGATTGCGGTACGTCGCGTTGCGAACCTCACCGCCGCTATAGCCGACTCGCGTGGAGACCACCCCGGGTTGCTTTCGGATGAGGTCCTGCATGCCCCAGAAGCAGCCACCGGCAAGGATGGCTTTTTGCGTACTCGACATTCCTGTCCTCCTAACCCGACCCGGGTTCGCGATGAGGGTAAGCAGCCCCAGGCTACACTCCGCCCGTGAGGTGTAACGGCTTGTGACCAGCCCGGAATTCCCCGAAAGTGAACTGGCCGCGGCATTTGAGACGTTTGAACAGACGGTCGCCAGAGCGGCCGAAACGCACGACTGGGACGCCTGGGTCCAGCACTACACACCCGACGTCTTGTACATCGAACATGCGGCGGGAACCATGCACGGCCGCGACGAGGTGCGCACCTGGATCCAGCGCACGATGACCGCGTTTCCCGGCAGCCACATGGTGGCGTTCCCGTCGTTGTGGTCGGTGATCGACGAGCCCACCGGGCGCATCATCATGGAACTCGACAATCCGATGCGGGACCCGGGCGACGGCAGCGTGATCACCGCGACCAATATCTCGATCATCACGTACGCCGGTGACGGCCTGTGGCGCCAGCAGGAAGACATCTACAACCCGCTGCGCTTCGTGCAGGCGGCGTTGAAGTGGTGCCGCAAGGCACAGGAACTCGGCACCCTCGATGCGGAAGCCGCCCGGTTCATGGAGCAGTACGGCGGCAGCAAATGACCCCGGTGAGCGGCAAACCGAAACTGGTCATCGGCGCCAATGGGTTCCTCGGGTCGCACGTGACCCGCCTGCTCGTGCAGGACGGCAACCAAGTGCGCGTGATGGTGCGCCCGACCGCCAACACCCGCGCCATCGACGACCTGCAACTCACCCGATTCCAGGGCGATGTCTTCGACACCGACACGGTGCGCGAAGCCATGGACGGCTGCGACGACGTGTATTACTGCGTGGTCGACACCCGCGCGTGGCTCCGTGACCCGGCGCCGTTGTTCCACACCAATGTGGCGGGCCTGCGCAACGTCCTGGACGTCGCGAAAGATGCTGCTCTGCACAGGTTTGTCTTCACCAGCACCTATGCGTCGGTTGATCGCAGGCACGGCCACGTCGCCACCGAATCCGACCGAATCCGTCCGGATCGCAAAGTGACGCCGTACGTGAAATCTCGAGTACAGGCCGAGGATCTGGTGCTGCGATATGTCACCGAGCACGGTCTGCCTGCCGTCGCGATGTGCGTCTCGACAACCTATGGCGCCGGCGACTGGGGCCGCACCCCGCACGGCGCGTTCATCGCGGGCGCCGTGTTCGGCAAGCTGCCGTTCCTGATGAAAGACATCCAGTTGGAAGTCGTGGGCGTCGACGATGCCGCCCGGGCGATGATCCTGGCCGCCGAACGTGGTCGCAACGGCGAGAAGTACCTCATTTCCGACCGCATGATCCCGTTGACGGACGTGGTGCGCATCGCGGCCGACGAGGTCGGGGTACCGCCGCCACGACACTCGATACCGGTGCCGGTGCTCTACGCGCTTGGCGCCCTGGGCAGCCTCCGAGCCCGACTCACCGGCAAGGACGCCGAACTCAGCCTTGATTCGGTGCGCATGATGCGCGCCGAAGCCGATGTCGACTGCAGCAAGGCGGCCCGCGAGTTGGGTTGGCAGCCGCGCCCAGTGGAGGAATCGATTCGCGAAGCCGCCCGGTTCTGGGCCGCGATGCGCAGCGGCAAAAGCCGTTCGAAGCAGCTCAGCGGGGATTAGTGGGATTGAGATCGGCGGCGTCTTCACACGTTTTCGTCGCCATCGCTATGTCATACCTGGTCATAACCTGCCTTGAGGAGGTCCAACATTCAATCCGCAAGCCGCGCCTCCGACGAGCGATGGCAGCTGATCCTCCGAGGTGCGGCGGAAGTTTTCCGGCGAGAAGGATTCGCTCACGCCCGACTCGAGGACGTCGCCATCGAGGTGGGTCTCGACCGCGCCACCCTGTATTGCTACGTCGGGAGCAAGGAAGAACTGCTCGTTGCGGTGATCGAACAACCGGCCTACGAGATGACCCGGCACTGTCGTCAGGCGCTCGAATCGAACGCACCGGCCGACCAGAAGTTGCGGCGGGCGTTGCGCGCCTATCTCGAGGACCTCATCAGGTACCCGGAGCTGTTTTTGCTCTTCAGCGAAAGTCAGCAGATGGCAGCATTATTCGAGGCTCGTGACGTCGTCGAAAACGCTGACGCTTACGGCAAGACGCTGCTCGCCATTGTTACCGAGGGCGTCCGGTCCGGCGTCTTTCGGTCAGACCTTGACCCCCGACTGGTGATTCTCGGCATCCTTGGCATGCACAACTGGATTCATCGTTGGTATGTCCCCGGCGGCCGTAACACGCTGGCCGAGATCGGTGACACCTTCGCGGAGATGATCCTCGCCGGCCTGCGGCTCTGAGACGCTAGGCTCGCGTCAATGGATCCGATCCTGAAGGACGATT
>JAVROZ010000764.1:0-2798 GCA_032162485.1 Mycobacterium sp. | reverse complement strand
TCCGCGGCCGAGCGCGGATTCCACGATCAAACGATCCATCAACCGGCGGGCACCCGGCAAACCCATCCCGAGACCCCGCCCGGTGGTGTATCCGTCCTCCATGGCGCGGTCGATGTCGGCGATGCCGGGACCGTCGTCCTCGGCACGAACCACCAGCGCCGTTCGGCCCTCGCGCTCGGCAACCGCGACACGCACCTCGCCCCGACCGGCGTAGCTGGTGATGTTGCGCGCGATTTCCGAGATCGCGGTGGAAACCATGGTGACGTCGGTCAGCGAGAATCCGAGATCGAGGGCGAGTTGATGGCCGGCCTTACGGGCGGCGACGATGTCGTCAGAGTTGTTGATGGCGACCACGGTCTCACCCGCCACCGTCGCGCCCGATCGTCGACTTGCCCAGGCCCATCTTCTTGTGCAGTACCGCGATGCCCTCTTCCAGGTCGAGGGCGGTGCTCATGTCGTCGAATGCCAGCCCCAGTTGCACCATGGCAAAGGCCACCTCTGGCTGCAGACCCACGATCACGGTGGTCGCTCCGCGAAGTCGGGTCATGTGTGCAATCGTCCGCAGCGACCGGGCCGCGAAAGAATCCATCACATCGATTGCTGTGACGTCGACGACGATCCCCTGGGCGCGGAACCGGCTGACCTTCTCCATCAGGTCTTCGCGTAGTCGCTCGGTATCCGAGTCGGTCAGGGCGGCCTGGACAGTCGCAATCAAGATCGCGCCCTGTTTCAAGATCGGTACTGGCATGGCCTGCTCGCGGTAGTTGTCCCTACTAGGTGCACCCGGTTCACTCGCCGGTGCGGGTGACTTCGTAACCCAGCAGGCGTTCGGCTTCCTCGATACCACCCTGTAGGTCGCCGACGGCGTTCATCTTTGACAGGTCCAGGCCGATCGTGACCAAAGTCAGGGCGATCTCAGAGGAAAGTCCGGTGATGATCACGCTCGCGCCCATCAGGCCAGACGCGTCGACGGTCTGCACCAGGTGGTTGGCCACCGTGGAGTCGATCGTGGGCACACCCGTGATGTCGATGACGACGACCTTGGCGCGGTTGGCTCGGATAGCTCGCAGAAGTTGTTCGGTGACCTGCCGGGCGCGCTGACTGTCGAGCACACCGATGATCGGCAGAATCAACAACTGCTCGCGCACCTGCAGCACCGGGGTCGACAGCTCGCGGATCGCCTCCTGCTGCTGACGGATGATGCGCTCGCGTTCCTGGACGAAGCTGACGCCTACGGTATTGGCGATGCGGTTGGCGGCCGGTTCATAGGCGTCCAGTACGCGGTTGAGCATGTCGAATTCGGTTTGGTACTTCTCGAACAGCGAACGCGCCAGCACGTCACGCAGCAGCAGCACGATGCCGAGAACCTCGTCGGTTTCCACCCCCCGCGGGATGATGCGCTCGGACAGGTCGCGCGCATAGTCCTGCAGCGCCTCGACGCTACCGGTCTCGAGCACCTCGACGTAGTTGTCGTACACGGCGGTGGCCTCGGAGAAAATCTCCTCGGGCGTCATAGCGGTGAGCAACTCCGCTTCGGTGATCCTGCGGGCCCATTCTTCGCGGAGCGCCGTTCGATTTCGCCGCAGGTGCTGAACTAGCTGCGGCAGCAAACCTTCGCTGGAAACGCCGGTGCCGGTGTTGTTGGAATCTGTCGGTGAATCTGACATCTGCCCCTCCAAAGCCCTCCATGGCCTTCCAAGTGCGCGTCGCGCTCAGCAGGGCACAGGTTCTATGGGGAGAGTAGCTTGGCCTGCGGCCCGGAGCGTGTTGAGGTCTTCTTCTTCTCGCAGTACGTACGGCAGGTTAGGCTGACAGCACCCTAAAGGCCCAGACAAAGGATCCCCATTGTCAGCTCCTGATTCGATCACCGCCACGGTCGCAGACCATGACGGGGTCGCCGTGCTTAGCATCGGCGGCGAAATCGACTTGGTCACCGCGCCGGCCCTTGAAGAAGCCATCGGTGGAGTAGTGGCAGACAATCCGGCGGCGCTGATTATCGACTTGTCCGGGGTGGAGTTCCTCGGCTCGGTGGGGTTGAAGATCCTGGCGGCGACCTATGAGAAATTGGGCGACAAAGTGGAATTCGGGGTGGTGGCGCGGGGGCCGGCGACCAGGCGGCCGATTCACCTGACTGGTCTGGACAAGACCTTCCCGCTGTATCCGACGCTGGACGACGCGCTGACGGGTGCACGGGACGGCAAACTCAATCGTTGACGGTTGCGAAGGGTGCGGTAACGCCGTCCAGAGATAACGGTTTAGTCACGAACCAAGATCACGATCTCTTAAGAGAATTCCGTTTTTTCTGAGAATTCTCATCATTTGGTGGACGCACAAGGTTGTTTGCTTAGCTAAATATGTCACTTGAGTTGCTTGTGTCACTTATTTACCAGTTCGCCTCGGTCGCGGGTGTTCGTTGTGCGCGAACAACATCAGACGGCCGTTTTCCTCTCGGCTACCTTGGATTTCGGGGGCTTCGGGCGCCCAAACGATCGGTTCACTCATTCGGAGGAACATTCATCATGAAATTCAGCAGTATCGTCGCTCGCCGGCGAGTTGCCGGCATCAGTGCCGGTTGCCTGCTCGGGGGAATTGCAATGGGTATCGTCGGTGCACCGTCGGCCGCGGCAGCACCAGACTGCAGCCCGGAAGGTGTCAACGCCACGGTTTCGTCGGCGACCGGTGCGGCGCAGCAGTATCTCGCCGCCCACCCGGGTGCCAACCAAGTGGTCTCGTCCGCGTACGGACAGCCGCGTGGCGAAGCCGCCGCCAACATTCGGGGTTACTTCACCGCGCATTCC
>JAVROZ010000763.1:0-4229 GCA_032162485.1 Mycobacterium sp. | reverse complement strand
ATCGTCGATGACCCTGCCACGGTCATTGAGCACAACACCTTTGGCCTCGTCGAAGGGCAGCCCTTCGATGGCCGATCCCCGATAGCCAATCGAGCGCAGGATCAACGGCGTTTCGATCACCTCGGTGTCTCCCGACGGGTCACCAGGGATCAGTCCTCCGTCCTCGTCGAGGTGATTCGAGACGATGCGCAGCCCCTCAGCGCAATCCGATCCGATGACTTCTGCAGGCGAGGTGAGAAAGCGGAATACGATCCGCTTGTTGTCCGGACTTTTTGGCTTGTCAGCGTACTCAAGGGCGATCTGTAGCTTGAGTTCGGTTTCGACGTCGTCGGTGGAATTGGCTTCCAACTCGGCGCTGTCGATCACCACATCCACCCCAGGTAGATGCCCCAGGGCGAGGAACTCACCGGCTGAGAATGCGGCATCCCTGGGTCCACGCCGCCCGAGGATCACGACTTCACGGATATTGCTGTGCGACAACGAGTCTAGCGCGTGCTCGGCAATGTCCGTCTGAGCCAGTCGATCGGGATCGAGCAACAACACTCGCGCCACGTCGAGGGCGACATTGCCGTTGCCAACGATGACGGCCCGTTCGCCGGACAGGTCGAAATCGTGGTCGGCATGGTCAGGATGTCCGTTGTACCAACCGACGAAGTCGACCGCCGAATGGTTGCCGGCGAGTTCCTCGCCCGCGATGTCGAGTTCGCGGCTGCGGGATGCCCCGACGGCATACACGACGGCGTGGTGGTGGGCGAGCAGGTCGTCGTGTGTCAGGTCTTTGCCGACCTCGACATTGAGGTGGCAGCCGAAGCGCTTGTTGCGGAAGACGTGGTCGAAGATCCGCACCACGGATTTGGTGTGCTGATGGTCGGGGGCCACTCCGGCCCGGATCAGACCGAACGGTGTGGGGAGCCGCTCGAACAAATCGACCTCAAGACCCTCGACTCCGATCAGCGCACTCGCTGCGTAGCACGCCGCAGGTCCCGCACCCACGATGGCGACGCGCAGCGACCCTGGCGCCACCGATCGCTGCTGGGCGGGTTCAGCGGGAGCGGCCGGTTCGAGCGGGTGGCGTTCGAAGTAGCCTGCGTTGATGTCTTTGAACCGCTCGAGTTCCGGGGGCAGGTCCTCGTCGTAGTGAATCGCGTCGACCGGGCATTCTTCCAGGCAGGCACCGCAATCGATGCATGCCACCGGGTCGATGTAAAGCATCTCCGTGCCGGTGAATTCGCCTGCGCCGCCGACGGGCCTGATGCAGTCCACGGGGCACACTGGAACGCAACTGGCGTCTTTGCAGCAGTTCTGGGTGATGACGTAGGCCACGTTGTGTCCTTTCTGTCGCCGGTTCAGGCGGCGGAGTTAGATGCCGCCGCGCGAAATCAGTTGCGCGGCGATGACGTTGCGCTGTATCTCGTTGGTGCCTTCGCCGACGATCATCAGCGGGGCGTCACGGAAGTACCGCTCGACGTCATACTCGGTGGAATAGCCGTAGCCGCCATGGATTCGGACGGCGTTGAGCGCAATCTCCATGGCGATCTCGGAGGCGAACAGCTTGGCCATCCCGGCCTCCATATCGCACCGTTCGCCGCTCTCGAATTTCTCCGCGGCGTACCGCGTAAGTTGTCGTGCGGCAGTCAGTTTGGTAGCCATGTCGGCGAGATAGTTACCGACTGACTGGTGCTTCCAGATCGGCTGGCCGAAGCTCTCCCGCTGTTGCGCATAGGCCAACGCGTCCTCCAACGCTGCGGTCGCGACGCCCAATGCCCTTGACGCCACCTGGATTCGTCCGGTCTCGAGTCCCTTCATCATTTGTCCGAAGCCCTTGCCGGGCACTCCGCCGAGGACCGCTGACGCGGGCACCCGGCAGTCATCGAATGACAACTCGCAGGATTCGACGCCCTTGTAGCCCAGCTTCGGCAGATCCCGCGACACAGTCAGGCCCTGGCCGTGCTCGACCAGCAACACCGAGATGCCCTTGTGGCGCGGTGTTGCGTTGGGGTCCGTCTTACACAGCAGTGCGATGAGCTGCGATCGGCGGGCATTGCTGATCCAGGTCTTGGAACCGTTGATCACCAGATCGTCCCCGTCGGCGCGAGCTGTCGTCGTCATCGCCTGCAGGTCGGAGCCGCCGCCCGGCTCGGTAAGCGCCATCGTGGCACGCATCTGGCCGGTCGCCATCCCCGGCAGGTACTTGTGCTTCTGTTCGGAAGTACCGAACAACGAGAGCAGCTTGCACACGACGGTGTGACCGCCCATCGCGCCGGCCAGGCTCATCCAACCTCGGGCGAGCTCTTGAGTGACCTCGACGTAGCACGGCATTGAGACCGGTGAGCCGCCGTATTGCTCGGGCACCGCCAACCCGTAGATCCCGATACGTTTCATCTGTTCGATCCACGCCTCGGGGTATTCGTTGGCATGTTCGACCTCGCGAACGGTCGGTTTCACGTCCCGGTTGACGAACTCGCGCACCGTGCGGACCAGCATGGTTTCTTCGTCGCTGAGCGTCGTGATCACCGGGCTCCCTGAAGGATTGCGTTGGGGGACAAGGAGCTAGCCCACCAACTCGTTGGCCATGAGCTCGATGTCGGTGCGAAAGTCAGAAAAGCTGCGGCTGGCCGGCTCGACGGTGATCCAGGTGACCCCGGCGTCGGCGTACTCCTTCAGGCGCGGCTGCACTGATTCGATGAAGTTCCCACAGTCACCACTGACGAGTTGACTGGCTTCGAACGGCACGAATGAAACGTCAGCGGGTGGACGTCCGAGTTCGGCCCGCCGTAGGTTCACTCCCTCGATGAGGCTGGCGAGTCGGGCGATGTCCTCGAGGGCTGGGGTGCGCGTGATGGCCGCGGTCTCGGCGGACTGCCCCATCGGTATCCAGCCGTCGGCGGCGTCGACCACCCGACGCTGGGCGGCCTTGCTGTTTCCCCCGATCCAGATCGGCGGCCCGCCGGCGGTCGCCGGCAGAGGCAGTGCCAGGTGGTCGGCGACCCCGAACTCCGGGCCGTGATGCTCCTGTCCCGCCCAGGTGGCCTTCCATGCGGCGATTGCTTCGTCCAATAGTGCCCCGCGGCGGTGGAAGTCAGCGCCGAGGGCCTCGAACTCCGATTTCAGATATCCGGCACCGGTACCGAGGGTGAACCGGCCACCGGAGAGTAGGTCGAAGCTGGCGGCGGACTTTGCGGTCAGGTACGGGCTGCGGTAGCCAGATACCAATATGTAGGTCATCAGCCGTACTCGGGTAGTGGCGGCGGCCGCGAAGCTGAGCGAGACGAATGGGTCAAAGGCGTGGTGCCCGCCGTGAGTCAGCCAGTGCTTGTCGGGGAATGGGTGTTCGCTCATCGAAAAGCCCTGAAAGCCAGCGGCTTCCACCAACTTGGCAACCTCGCCAAAGCTGGCCCCCTGGCTCCAATGCTGCCAGTGCTTGACGGCACGCATCGGGAACATCACGTTGTACTGCAGGTTCACGGGTGAATCCTCGTGTTGTATGGCTCCAGCCTGGCGAGCCCCTTACTCAGTGCACCGAATATTGCGCGGCCGCTCGCAGATCGCGTGCGCTTTGCAGTTGTGGTTCGTGGTTGGCTTCGTAGCGTTCGATCCATTCGTGGGGGAGCTTGCCCCAGGCTTCGCCGATGCGGAGTCGTTGTGCTGAGCTGAATACTTCGGCGGCTACGACGTCGCCGACGAAGATAGTGTTCTCGTCGTTGTCCAGCGATCCGGTGATCCGGCATTCGACGTAGCTGTGGGCGTCGAGCAGGATCGGTGCGCCGGTGATGCCGGGTTTGGTGCGTAGGTTGGCGATTTTGTCGCTGTCGCGTCCTGAGCTGCCGCCCAGTGTCATCAGGATGTCCATGGAGGCGTCGATCTCGTCTGGGCCGGCGGAGAGCATGTGCATGACGAAGATGCCGGAGTTGACGAGCATGTCGTGGGTCCTGTTGTACTTCGTCAGGCTGACGGTGGCGCGGGGCAGTTCGGGCACGATGCTGGCCGATCCGGCTGACAGCGACATCAGGCCGTTGGCGAATCCGTCGTCAATTGTGGTGACCGCCACCGGAAATGGGCGTAGGCCGGCAAGTACCTTGTCGGCTGCCGCAAGGTCGATCGTCATGTGCATCTCCTCGGAATGGCTTGGACGGTCTTCGGTGATCGTCGAGCCGTCAGGACTTTGACAACGCCGATAAGGATGCTGCAACGATCCGGGTCTGTTCTGATTATTGCGCATACTACCGTCA
>JAVROZ010000762.1:0-7030 GCA_032162485.1 Mycobacterium sp. | reverse complement strand
AGCGACGGCATCGGCGCCGCTGCGGCGCGCAGCCTGAGTCGAAGCGGCGCAAATGTTGTCGTGGTAGGCCGTTCGGAGGCAAAAACTATTGCGGTAGCCGAGGAATTGAGCGCGGACTATTTCGTGGCCGACTTCTCCGACCTCTCCCAAGTGCGGGCATTGGCAGACAAGATCCGCTCCGAGTACCCGCGCATAGACGTGTTGGCAAACAACGCCGGGGGCATGTGCAGAGAAGTCGAAATGACAGCGGACGGCCTCGAGAAGACATATCAGGTCAACTACCTGGCGCCATTTCTGTTGACCACACAGTTGATGGATTTGCTGGTCGCCTCGGGTGCTACTGTCCTCAACACGACTAGCAACTCGCAGAAGCTGATTCCCCGAGTCCGCATGGCCGATTTGGAGCGCACGAATTGGCGTCGTCCAAGCATTAACTACGCTTTTACCAAACTGGCGGTCGTCATGTTCACCAGGGAACTGCACCGCCGATACCACGCGAGTGGGCTCTCGGCTGCGACATTTCACCCCGGGTACGTCAATTCTAATTTCGGCGATGCCTCGGGCTTGAAGTTGCTCCTTTTCATGAAGAACAACGTGCCCATCACGAGCCGCTTCACACTTTCGGTGGACCAGGGCGCCGAGCCACTCATTTGGCTCGCATCGAGCAAGCCCGGTATCGACTGGCAGTCCGGCGAGTATTACTCGAAAAACAAGATCGCGAAAGCCAACCGCGCGGCTTACGATCCACAGCTCACGTGCGACCTGTGGGAACGAACGCTGGCGAAGATTGCCTGACGCTAACGCGCCAGCCCGCTGTCGCGCAGCACGGCGCACAGCGCATCGATCGCCGCGGTGAACTCATGCTCGGCGGGTGTACCGAAGTTCACCACGATGCCGTCGCGCCGCGGCGCGTCGGATGGCGCTAGCGGATGCCGCAGCCGAGCCAACCCGGCCAGCGCCACCCCGGCCTCAGCGGCACGCCGCAATACTGTGTGCTCGAGCCCGTCGGGCAGGGTCAGCAACACGTGCAGGCCGGCGGGCACGCCGCTGATGCCGACATCGAATCCGGCCAGCGCGGCAATAAGTGCCGCGCGTCGGCGACGGTAACCGGCACGGCTGCGGCGGATGTGTCGGTCGTACTGTCCACTGGTGATGAAGTCGGCCATCGTCAACTGGTCGATGGCGTTGACGTAGAACTGTTGACCGCCGGCGGCGGCGATCACGTCGTCCAGGAGATCATGGGGCAACACCATCCAACCCAATCGCAAGGCCGGCGAGAGGGTCTTGCTGATCGACCCGAGGTACGCGTCCCGATCAGGGCCCAGACCTTGGAGCGCACCGATTGGTTGTCGGTCATAGCGGAACTCACCGTCGTAGTCGTCTTCGATGACGTAACCGCCGGTGCGCCGCGCCCACGTCAGTAGAGCGGTGCGCCTCGAGGGGTCCAGCGGCACCCCATGGGGATATTGGTGGGCGGCCGTGATCAGCGCAGCCGGCGTGTCCAGTCGGTCCAGGTCGCTGACGTCGGCACCGGATTCGTCGACACCGATCGGCACCGTGGAGACGCCCAGGGCGGCAATCGCCTCGCGAAAAACAAATAACGCATCGATCTCGACGGCGATGGGTCGCGCCGCGCCGAACGCCTTTGCCAGTAGCTCCACGCCATGCCGGGTGCCGGCGCAGATCAGGATTGACTCGGGGGAGGTGCGCACCCCGCGCGCTCTACCCAGGTACTCCGTGAGTGCTTGGCGCAGCTCGGGACGGCCGCGCGGATCACCCATCCGCAGGGCCGCATTCGGCGCCGCGGTTAGTGCGCGCCGGGCCGATGCCAGCCACTGGCCGCGAGGAAAGGCGGCCACGTCGGGTGAACCCGGGAAGAGGTTGTGCCTGGGTATAGCTGCAGTGCCGCGCGGCTGGACCGGTTGAGATTGCCTGCCGCCGTTGATTACCCACGTGCCGGAGCCCTGCCGCGACGCAAGCCAGCCCTCCGCGACCAACTCCGCATACGCATCGGCGACGGTATTGCGTGCCACGCCCAGGTCGGCGGCCAGGCTGCGCGCGGGAGGCAGCACGGTGTCCACCGCGAGCTGACCGGACCGAACGGCGTCGCGCAACGCGGTGATCAGTAGCTCGCGGACCCCGCGGGCACCTGGTCTGGCCACTGCGCGCAGATCCAGGTGCAAGTCTCGACCGCCAGAATTGGCCCATGAAGTCACCTATGAATTGCACCATAAACATGGGTCTTTCCGCATTAGCATCGAAGTATGACGAATACACTCGAACACCAGAACAAGGTCGACCGCATCAAGCTCTACCGGGTTTCGCCCGAGCTCTACGAGGCGATGCTGGCCCTACAGAATGCGGCCGCGAAGGACATCGACCCAGACTTGGCCGAGCTGATCAAAATTCGCGCGTCGCAAATGAATCACTGCGTTTACTGCATCGACATGCACACCCACGACGCGCGCAAGCGCGGAATGAGTGAACAGAAGCTGACGTTGCTGCCCGCCTGGGAGGAGGCCGGAGACCTGTACACCGAACAGGAGCAGGCGGCGTTGGCTTTGACCGAGGAGATCACCGAACTGACCGGTCGTGGCCACGTCTCCGACGAGGTATACGGCCGTGCGGCCGCCGCATTCTCCGAGCGGGAGCTGGGCCAGGTGATCGCGATGGCACTGGTCATCAACGCGTGGAACCGAATCGGGGTCGCTACCCGGCTCTCCCCCCCGAGGCGGTAATACTGTGTGCAGTACCGGAAGGGGAATTCGTGCTGGGTGTTCATCACGCCGCAATCTGTACCGCCGATGTCGAACGTTCGCTGCGCTTCTGGCGAGACGGTCTTGGGTTGACCGAACTGTTCGACTACACCTTCACCGGTGATTGGCCAGAACTGTTCGGAGCCAAGACCGATCAGCTGAGGTCGATCTTCTTGGGAGATCCGCAAACACCCGACACCGGGATCGTCGAGTTGGTGGAGCTGTCCGGTTGCGACGAGGAACCGGCCGCACCCGCTCGGCCCCGGCACGGCTTCTTCCTCTTGTCGCTACAGCGTGACGTCGACACGACACTGAAATCGCTGTCGGGCCTAGGCTTCACTGATGGAATCCGACAAATCACGATGCCCGCTCCCGCCGGCAAGACCGTTCCCATGGCGGTGATCACGGCACCCGACGGCGTGCTGGTCGAGTTGATCGGCCCGGCGGCATGAGCGACTCCGTGGCGCTGGTGACCGGCGGTGGCTCCGGGATTGGGCGAGCTGTGGCAGCCCAGCTTCGCGATGCCGGTCACGACGTTGTGGTGTGGGACCTGTCAGGAGGTGATATCGACTGTGACATAAGCGATCCCGACGCGGTGTCGGCGGCGATGGAACAAACCATCCGCGAGCACGGAGTGCCTACCAGGGTAGTGAACTCCGCCGGCATTGGATCGTCGGGTCTGTTGCTGAAGGTGACACCCGCGGAGTGGCAACGGGTCTTGTCGGTAAATCTCACCGGCACCTGGTTCACCATCCGCGCCGCCGCCCAAGCCATGATCGACGCCGAAGTCGAGGGCTCGATCGTCGCCGTCTCGAGCATCAGCGGCACCCTGGCTGATCGGGATATGGGCGCTTATTGCGTATCGAAGGCCGGCATAGACATGCTGGTGAAGGTCGCCGCAGTGGAGTGGGGTGTCCACGGCATCCGCGTCAACGCCGTTGGGCCCGGGGTCACCCGAACCCCGATGCTGCCCAGCGCGGAGGGCTGGCCGTCGGGTTGGGTCGATGGCCTGGCCAAGCGGACAGCACTGCGCCGCCTGGGGGAGCCCGACGACGTGGCTGAAGCGATTGTGGGTGTTCTCGAAATGTCATGGGTGACAGGGCAAGTGGTGCACGCCGACGGTGGACTCGCACTACACAGCTCGATCGATTCCTACGGCCAGGTCGAGAAGCTGATGAGGCTCAAGAAACTGCGGGAGTTGCACGAACAGAAGCAACAAGCAAACAAGGACTAGTCAATTGCGTAATCGATTATGCCCCTGATGATTTCGCCGTTGAGCAGATCGGCGTAGGCATCGTTGATGTCGTCGAGCCGATAGCGTCTGGTGATCATCTCCTCAAGCTGCAACTGCCCGGTCTCGTAGAGCCGGGCGAACCGGGCGATGTCGGCCTTCCCGTTGCACGAACCGAAGATGGTGCCCGCCAACGTCTTGTTCATCAGAATGAAGTCCTGCAGGTCGATATTGACCGAACGGGTCAACTGCGAAGTCATCCCGGTAAGCACACAGGTCCCGCCCTTGCGGGTGAGCTGCAGCGCGTCGCGCACGTCGTCGGCGGTGACCAGGGAAGGCGATACCACCACCGAGTCGGCCATCACCCCATAAGTGAGGCCGCGGACCAGGTCCAGCGCCTCGGCCACCGTTGCGACGCTGTGCGTGGCGCCGAACTGCAACGCCGACTTCTGCTTGAACTCCACCGGGTCCACGGCGATGATCTGTGCGGCACCGTTGATCCGGGCGCCCTGGATGGCGCCGGTTCCGATGCCGCCGGCACCGACGACAACGACGGTGTCGCCGCCGCGCACGCCGGCCCGATTGGCGGCCGAGCCGTAACCGGTCGGAATGGCGCAAGATAACAACGCCATCGGCACCAGCGGCAGGTGCTTTTCCACCTTGATGAGCGAATCCAACGACACCACAGTGTGTTTGGCGAATGCGCCGACCTTTGCCAGATGTCCCAGGGGCCGACCTTGCGAGGTGTGGTGACGAAAGGTTCCGTCGGTGGGCATTCCCGGGACCATGGTCCCCATACCCGTATCGCAGAGGTATTCCATGCCGGTGGCACACCAGCGGCACTGGCCACACACGGCGACGAAAGACATCACCACGTGGTCGCCCGGGGCGAAATCGGTGACGCCGGGGCCGACTTCACGCACAATGCCCGAACCCTCGTGGCCGCCGATCATCGGGAACATCGTCGGCAGCCCCATGGCTTTCATTACCTCGTTGGGCGCCGACATGTCGCCTTTGAGGATGTGGTCGTCGGAATGACACAACCCCGCGGCGGCCATTTCGACGAGGGCCTCGCCGGCGCGCGGCGGGTCCAGCTCGAAATCCTCGACCGACCAGGGGCCGCCAATTCCGTGCAGGATCGCCGCCCGACTCTTCATGCGACCGGGCTGAAGGTGACGGGAAGCTTGTTGGGGGAGCGGAAGGTGAGGCCGACGATCTTGGATTCCACACCGGTTCCGTCATCGGGCACGAAGGCCAGGTCCTTGACGCGGTCGAACAGGCTGTTGAGCATCACCCGTGTTTCCATCCGGGCCAGGTGCATGCCCAGGCACATGTGGATACCGCCGGCGAAGGCGATGTGGGCTTGGCGCGGGCGGCGGATATCGAAGGTGTTGGGGTCGGTCCACCGGCTTTCGTCCCGATTGGCCGATCCCATACAGGTATCGATCTGCGCGCCGGCCGGGATTGTCTTACCGCCGAGCTCGATTTCCCGAGTGGTGGTCCGCATGACCATGGTGAGCGGAGTTTCGAAGCGCAGGCCTTCCTCCATCGCCATCGGTATCAGGGACCGGTCCTCGTAGACCATCCGCAGTTGCTCGGGGTGGGTCAGCAGCGAGTGCAGCAGATTGCCCGACGAGCGATAGGTGGTTTCCAGTCCGGCCGGCAACAGCAGGCGCAGGAACGCGATGATTGCCTCGTCGGTCAGCTTTTCACCATCGATCTCCGCGGTGACCAGGTCGCCGATGATGTCGTTGGTGGGCTTGCGACGCCGTTGTTCGACTTGGTCGAGGAAGTAAACCTGTAGCTCGGCGGCCGCCGTCAGGCCTGCCATGATGTCGGTCGGGATGGAGATGAGATCCAGGGACAGACGGCGGAACATGTCCAGATCTTCGGGCGGCAAGCCGAGTAGCGACGAGATGATCCGGGTGGGGAACTCAAAGGTCACCGCCTTCACCAGATCCGCCTGGCCTTGCCCCTTGATCTCGTCGACCAGCTGATCGCAGACCGTCACGATGACAGAAGGTTCCCAACGTTCCAGCGCGGTAGCCCGGAAGGCCTTGGCCACCAGATTGCGGTGGTCGTGGTGTTCCTTGCCGCCCATCGCCAGGATGGTGTGGCCCATCACCAGTCCGATGGTCTTGTCATACTCGGCCGAGGTGAACGTCTTATCGTCCCGGAACGCCTGGAACACGTCGTCGTAATTGAAGAGAACCCATTCGTCGCTCGGCCGGAGTTCTTCCGGCATCTGGTCGGGGTCTCCCAACGAGCCATGCCAGACCGGATCGGTGCGCCGCATGTGCTCGAAGAATGGATACGGACTGGTTTCACCACTGAGGTCGAGGGCGACGGGCGCCCCGCTGGAGTCGGTGCTGAGCGTCATCAGCGCTCCTCTCTGAGCAACCGAGTTAGCCCGTGCACGCGGGCCTGAAGGCGGAATGTCGCTATCATAATATAAATAGCAACGTAGCCCAACGGCGCGGGGAAGGAGGCAGTGGTCCTCCGTGCAACGACGATTCGTGTGCTCGCTCGACGAGCTGCCGCCCGGCCGGATGAAGCTGGTCGACGTCGGCAAGTTCGGCGTGGGCGTATACAACGTGCGCGGGTCGCTATACGCGATCGTCAACTACTGCTCCCACGAGGGCGCGCCGCTGTGCCTGGGCTTGATCGGCGGCACCAACGAACCCGCACCCGAAGAACCCGACGGCCTGCGCCGGGTGCGCGACGGTCAGATTGTTCGGTGCCCTTGGCACAATTGGGAATTCGACATCACCACGGGCCGTAATGTCGCCGACCCGAGTCGTCGCGTCCGCACCTACCAGGTGGATGTCAGCGATGGAGAGGTGTTTCTGACCGTATGAGCCCAGTCATCGACACCAATGTGCAACCGCATTTCCGCTACAACGCGGAGATTCGGCGCTATCTCCCCGCTGCGCACAAGCTCCGGTCGATCCCCGACGTCGAACAGCAGTGGTACCAGGCGCCGGGTGGGGACTACCGTGCCGACCTGTACGGCGAGGGGTACCCGGGATCGGATCCCGAGACC
>JAVROZ010000761.1:0-5977 GCA_032162485.1 Mycobacterium sp. | reverse complement strand
GTGAGCGACGCCGACGACTTCAACCGTCGCGATATCGAAGACTGCCGGGCGAACCACGGCCCAGGCAAGTCACAGTGAGTGACTTGTCCGGCAGGCTGCGTGCTGAGTTGCAGGACGTCGTCTATGTACCCGGCGACGACGAATACGCCAGTGCGACAAGCCCAGACAACTCTAGCTACCCACAGCACCCGGCCGCCGTCATCCGACCCCGATCGGCTGAACAGGTTGGGCACGCAGTCGGGAGCGTGTCGCGGTTGGGTGCCACGGTCGTTGTCCAAGCCACCGGGCACGGCGCGGGAGGCCCGGTCGACGACGATCAGGTATTGCTCGACACCTCGACACTAACCGGCGTTACGGTCGACCCGACTGCCCGCACCGCGCGAATCGAGGGGGGATCGACCTGGCCTGCGGTACAGGTGGCGGCGCAACGCCACGGTCTGCTGGCCCTGAGCGGAACGTCGCCGACGGTCGGAGTTGCCGGATACACATTCGGCGGTGGAGTCAGCTGGTTCATCAGGAAGCATGGTCTCGCATCAGCCGCATTACACACGGTGGAATACGTCGACGGCGCCGGGCGGCTGCGTACCGCCGCCGACGATGCCACCGATCCGCTTGACCGCGAGGCGCTTTGGGCTTTTCGTGGCGGTGCTCCGGTCGGCATCGCCACATCGATCAAGGTCGGGCTGTTCCCAGTGCCCGACCTATGGACGGGTTACTTGTTGTGGCCGGAAAGCGCGCTGTCCGCAGTGATCTCAGCTTGGACTTCCGCCACGGGTGCAGTGAGTCCTTCAGTCACCAGCACACTCTCGCTGCTCAAGCTGCCATCCAGCGGGCCTTTCCCCGACGAACTGCTGAGTAATCCGGCCGTCCATCTTTCGTTCGTCTCGCCGGACGGCGGGGCGCCCTTGGAGGTGATGCGTAAAGTGTTGCGGGCCGCTGCTTTACCCGCACTCGATACAACTGGGCCGGGGGACCTGCAGTCGCTGTCAGCGATCCATCTTGACCCGTCGACCGCCGTACCCGCGCGCGGGACGGGTCGATGGCTGGGACCCGACGCGACCGACGTCATCGGTGCGATGTTCGGCGCCGCCCGCATCGGGCAGCCCGACGGCTTGAATATGATTGAGTTGCGCCACACCGACTCTCAGGCCACCGGGGTTGACGGAGCGCTCACCAGGGTTCCAGCACCGTTCCTGCTACACGCCGTCGGTGCGGCAGTCGACGGCGACGCGAGAAGTCGAATTGACCGGGCCCTCGGTGAGGTTGCAACCGCGGGTCGGACCGCTGACATCGGCCGCGCTGCACCATCATTCCGCGAAGGGCAACCTGATGTAGCCGATGCATGGTCATTATCAGAACTGGCCAGACTTCGCGCCGTCAGATCCGCACTCGATCCAGACGGTGCCCTGAAATTCCAGCGACATCCGGTGACCTGACCGCGCAGCCGTCCTATTTATCGATCGCCGGAGCGTAAGTGTGATCCGGGTACGGCCTGCGCGATACGTCATGTTGCTCGGTGCCCACGTGTAGCCGCAGTATTCGTCCGCCCAGCTGGACGTACGCGCCCGGGCGCCATGTCGCAGGCTCCCAGGGGGTGAGCTTGGTCCAGCCCAGCTGCGTCGGTTCGCGCAGGAACACCCCATTGGTGGAGTTGCGGTCGACGATGACCAACTCTGCGTTGATGATTCGGACCTCCGCGTGCGCCCGGGACATCGCACCGGCGTGATCTTCGATGCAGACAGGCTGAAGCCCGCGTTTGACCGCGTCCGACCCGTTCGGATCCCGGCCGATGACGCAGTCTCGGTCGATCTCGAAGCGGGAGTTGTCGTCGAGGACCACCCAGCGCTTCGGGCGCGATAACGGGGCCATCGGTGCGGCGGACATCCTGTCGCTACGGACGCTCGGGGGCCGGTTTGATAGCGAGAGGGGTGCACTCCGCGGTGCCGGCGCGGCCTGCGTCGACCACATGACGGCACCTTCGCCCGGCACGGTCCCTTCGGTGAGCTTGTAGACCCCGCCGCCATCGGCTGGGGAGCGTGTCCGCTGGCCCAGTTCGTCGACGGTGATGACCGCCGCAACGGCCGGTACGGGTACGGATCGGTGCACCAGGCGTCCGCGGCCGTGCAGCAGCGTCCTGTCGATGCCGTTATCGAGCGCAACGGTGACACTGCCGCAGAGCAGGATTTCGAGGCTTGCCGGCGTGGGCATGACGATCCCGACGTCAACCATTGTGTGCGACCAAGGCTCGCGGGCAATTTTCTTGAAGGCTTCGACCAACTTTTGCGCGTCGGTTCGCCGGACCATGTCGACCAGGGCCGCAAGCTGCTGTGCGGCGATGGAGTGTTGCGAAAGCGGTGCCCGATCGCGGTGGGCCACAACGATAATCGTGCCGTTGACGCTCGCAACAAGGTGGCGGCCGGGGATGACTTCTACCTCGGATCGCGGTTTGGCCGGGATCGCGCCGACCGCGGCCTCGACAGTCTTTTGGACAGACTGAAGCGGGATTTCTTCCCGCACCGGTGCCGGTCCCGGTGGCGCTGCCGCGTCGGCCGACGCGTCAACATGGACCTCTGCCTCCGACGGGGCTTCGCTGATGCCGATGCGGGAGTGCAACCACCGCAGCGGGCGTGGTGCCCACCAGTTCAGGTCGCCGGCTAGACGCAGAAACGCCGGCACGACGACCCCGCGAATGATCGTCGCATCGATGACGACGGCCAGCGCCGTGCCGATGCCGAACATCTTCATGAACGACAGCCCATTGGCAAAGGAGATCAACGTGATCGTCAACAGAAGCGCGGCGCTGGTGACGATGCGGCCCACCCGACCCAGCCCGATGACGGTTGAAGCGTTGTTGTCCAGCCCGGAGTCACGCGCTTCCTTGATGCGGCTGAGCAGGAAGATCTCATAGTCGACCGACAAGCTGAATGCGATGGCGCACAACAACACAACCATCGACGGATTCAGCGGTGCTGGGGTAAAGCCTAGCGTCGAGGCTAAGTGCCCTTCTTGGAAAATCCAGACCATGATGCCCAGGACCGCGCTCAGGACAAGCAAATTCAGCAGGAGCGCTTTGACCGGCACGATGACGCTGCCGGTGAACAGGAACAGCAAGATGAAGGTGGCAACGGCAATCAGGCTGATCGCCAACGGAAGTCGGATGGCGATCGCGGCGCTACTGTCGATGAGCGTGGCGGTGGGACCGCCCACCTCAACCTGGTGGTTGGTGATCTTCGCGCGGATATCGCGGACGAGATGTTGAGCGATTTCCGAGTCCGCCTGAACCGAGAGGTAGACGAACGCATAGCTGGCCCCTGTCGCAGTGGCGGGCGCCTGTCCGACCAGCTGGCCGTGCTCGTACCTGCCGATCGGGCCGGTGACCAGGAGGACACCGTTCATGCGTGACACATCGGCGGCAAGTTTGGTCAGGACCTCGGCGTCATTGCGGGTCACCAACGTGATCGACTGCGAGGGATCTAGCTGGAAGTCCTTCTGCAGTGATTCGGCCACCAAACGCGCACTCGAGTCGGTCGGCAGCGCGCGCTCATCCGGTGTGGCGTATTGGGCATTGAGGAAAGGAACGCCAAGCCCCAACAGCACGACGACAACCGGCAGCGCATAGAGGAGGGGGTGGCGTGTCACCACCTCGGCGAAACGTCGCCAGAACAGGGAATCCGCTGAAAGCGGCACCTTTCGGCGGATGATCGCCAGTGAGTCGACGCGCTTACCCAGCAGAGCCAGCAGCGCGGGCAGCACCACGATCGCGCTGAACGCCGACAGCAACACGGTCGCAGTAGCGGCAAGGCCGACAGATCGCAGGAAGTAGGTGGGGAACACCAACAGGGTGGTCATCGCGAGAGTGACCGTTGCTGCGCTGAACAGAATGGTTCGGCCGGCAGTGTTGACGGTGGCGATGATGGCTTGATGGTGTTCTCGCCCGTTGGCGGATTCCTCGCGGAATCGCGACACCATCAGCAAGCCGAAATCGATGGACAAACCGAGACCGAACGCGGTCGTGACCGTCAGGGCGTGCACTGACACATCGGTGATCGTCGTCATGAGCAGCAGCACCGACAGGGTTGAGACGATCGAGACGACTCCGACCACAATCGGCAGTACTGCGGCGACCAGACCTCCGAACACCAGGACCAGCACCGCCAACGAGATGGGCACCGCGATGCTCTCGCTCGTCTTGAGATCGTGTTTGACCTTGTCCCGAATCTCTTGCTGCACGCCGAGAGAACCGCCCGCGCGCACTTGGACGTTCGCGTCGTTGGGCAAACTTGCGATGATCCGCTTGGCCGTTTCTGCAGCTTGATCCGCGGTTCCGCCGACGTGCACGAGCATGAGGCCGGATCGCCCGTCCTTGCTGCGCAGGTCGGAAGCCCCTTCGTCGCCGAAGGACCTGGTGATCTTTGCGCTCGACTCGGCCGCGATAAGTCGAAGCACACGGTCCCGTACCGCCGCGACCTCGGGGCTATCGACAGTGCCCTCGCGCGGGAGCAGTTGGATGACCAGATTCGAGGTGGTGCCGAAGTGCTGGTCCAGGAATTCGTCGGCTTTCGACGATTCCGATTTGGGGTCGGTGTTTCCGCCCGTACCAAGCTTGTCAGACACTGAGCCGCCGAGCGCGACGCTGACGCCAAGCAAGACCAGCACGGCCACCAACACCAGCTTGGGGCGCCGCACGGTGAATGCGGCCAATCGCCTCAGCATGTCACTTGCCTCCCCGCTACATCCCCACAGCTGATCACGAGTGTGCTGTGCGGGTCTTGGCGCTTTCTAAAAGCGATCGCAGCTTGAATCATCCCCGCTGATCCGGTCGCGGATCAACGGGAGCTGAGATCAATTGCGCGGCTCGCCTGCCAGCCACAGGCGTACCAGGCAGCGTCGTGCCTCCGGCTCAGCCGCGTCGACGAAACCGCGCCGGTTATGCAGTGTCGCGTGGTTGTCAGCGAAGAGGACGTCGCCGGGCGCGAGCGTGAATTCGACGAAGTTGGCCGGGTCGTTGAGGGCACGGTCGAAGGCATCGAGCGCCTGACGCTGACGGTCAGTTAGCGGCTTACCGCCGCGGTAGTGGCCCAATTCAATGTGCAGGCGGTTGTAGCGGATCTGCACGCCGTCCGGGGTATCGCTGAAGACCGAACCGACGGTTATCGGGTCTTCGCCCGGCACGGTCTCATGCGTGCGGTCGAAGCAGAACTCCCCATAGAGTTCTTCGACCAGCTCGGGCTGCGTCGCCAGCAGCGCGTTGTAGGCGGTGTGTCCGCTGACCATGACCGACTCGCCACCCGTCACACCCTTGCGCAGGCACAGCAGGCCGAGGACGTCCGGGCGGCTGTTGGCGTAGGCGCAGGCTGAGTCGGTGTGGAAGATCAGTTCCGAGTTCGTCTTCGAGCCGCGTGCCTCGGCGACCGACTGGCCGGTGTCTTGGACCAGGTAGACGCGGTCGCCCTGCCGGTTCTGCGGCTGCGGGTCGCCCAGGTAGGTGCCCAGGCCCCAGTAGAGCATCGACGCTTCCTCGTCCGACCAGTCCTCTAGGGGCAGTCCGCGCAGCACGCAGAAACCAGGCCCGAGGCGAAGGCATTGGCGGATGCCGCGTGCGAGTTCCAGAAGTTCCGGCTCCTGGAAGTCCGACGGCTCAATAGTGTCCAGTCGCCTGCCACGACGTCGCAGCTCGTCGCGGATACGCAGGCAAGCGGCGGCCTGTCGCGGGTTGACGGCGACCATATAGCCCCACTCGTCCAGGCTGGCCTGATTCCAGACTGTCGGTCCGGCAATTGCCTGGCGCCGGGTGGGCTGCTGGTTTGTTTCGTTGGCGAAATTCGTGAGCATCTCTTCATCCCCTCTCGTCTGGCTTGGATGCTTTCTATGAGTTTCACCAGTCGGCCTTGACATTTTCTTGGAACCACATATGTGCTGTTCAGACGCCTATCACTGGCCTGTATGCCGGGAAGAATGGCAACCGTTCATAGGAAGA
>JAVROZ010000760.1:0-3218 GCA_032162485.1 Mycobacterium sp. | reverse complement strand
AGGCCACGGGGACGTGCACGAGTGGCTAAGCGGCGCTTGGTTCTCGCCGTATGAGATTCGGGAGATCGAAAGCCGGAATTTGTAGCCCCGATGGGATTCGAACCCACGCTACCGCCGTGAGAGGGCGGCGTCCTAGGCCGCTAGACGACGGGGCCGGAACCGATCCGAGCTGCCAGCATAACGCAACCCGGAAAGCCCACCTAATTACTCGAGACCTGCATGGTGCCGGTGGGACTTTGCTGGGGTACCAGGACTCGAACCTAGAATGGCGGTACCAGAAACCGCTGTGTTGCCAATTACACCATACCCCATTGGCTAGCTATAACCGCTGCTCAGAGCCCATTCTGCAGATCATCGTCTGCGTCGTGAGGCCGCTGCCACCAGCCGTTGTAAGCCGCTGTGCACACTACCAAAGACTTGCGCCGGTTCCGCACGCCTACTGCGAGACGACATGCTCGCGCGCAGAACGCAACCGCTGCAAGCTGCGATCGCGACCCAGCAACTCCAGCGACTCGAACAGCGGAGGGCTGATCGTGGTGCCGGTGGCGGCAACGCGAATCGGGCCGAATGCCTTGCGGGGTTTGAGCGCCAGGCCTTCAATCAGAGCGCCCTTGAGGGCTTCCTCGATCTGCACCGTGGACCAGTCCGCCACACCATCCAGCGCCGCGATAGCCGCGTCCAGCACCGGACCAGAGTCGGGCCCCAGCTCCTTGGCCGCGGCCTTGGGGTCGAGCGCGTACTCGTCGTCGCTGAGGAACTTCAGCAGGCCCCACGCGTCACCAAGCACGACGATGCGGGTCTGAACCAACTCGGCGGCAATTGCGAACGCCGCGTCATCTATTCCGAGGTGGTGGCCGTGCACCTGCAGGTAGTCGCGCAGCCGGCGGGTGAAGTCATCCCCGGCGAGCAACCGGATGTGCTCGGCGTTGAGTGCGTCGGCCTTCTTCTGATCAAACCGGGCTGGGTTTGAGTTGACGTTGACGACGTCGAAGGCGGCCACCATCTCGTCGAGACTGAACAGATCATGGTCATCGGCGATCGACCAGCCCAGCAGTGCAAGATAATTCAGCAGACCTTCGGGAATGAATCCCCGGTCGCGGTGGGCGAACAGGTTCGACTGCGGATCGCGCTTAGAGAGTTTCTTGGTGCCCTCGCCCAATACCGTTGGCAGGTGCCCAAATTCCGGAATTCGCGCGGCCACCCCGATCCGGATCAGCGCCTGATACAGGGCGATCTGGCGCGGTGTCGACGACAGCAGGTCCTCACCCCGCAGCACGTGTGTGATCTTCATCAATGCGTCGTCACATGGGTTGACCAGGGTGTACAGCGGATCCCCGCTGGCGCGGGTCAGCGCAAAGTCGGGTACCGAGCCAACGGCGAAGGTGGTAGGCCCGCGTACCAGGTCATCCCAAGTGAGGTCTTCGTCGGGCATCCGTAGCCGTACCACCGGCTTACGGCCCTCGGCCAGCAAGGCCGCTCGCTGTGGATCGGTCAGGTGACGGTCGAAATTGTCGTAGCCCAGCTTGGGATTGCGGCCGGCGGCGACGTGGCGGGCCTCCACCTCGTCCGGCGTCGAGAATGCGTAGTAGGCCTCGCCCGCCTCTAACAGCCGGGCGACCACGTCGCGGTAGAGATCGCCGCGCTGCGACTGCCGGTATGGCGCGTACGGCCCGCCCACCTCGGGACCCTCATCCCAGTCCAAGCCGAGCCACCGCAGTGCGTCGAGCAGCGCCAGATAGCTTTCCTCGCTGTCGCGCTCGGCGTCCGTGTCCTCAATGCGGAAGACGAAGGTGCCGCCGGTGTGCCGGGCGTAGGCCCAGTTGAACAACGCGGTACGCACCATCCCGACGTGTGGGGTGCCCGTCGGCGACGGGCAGAATCGGACCCGGACTTTCTGAGCTGCAGTCACGACTTTCCTTTGCGGACTACGGGATTGGTGAGGGTGCCGATTCCCTCGACGGTGACCGAGACGGTGTCGCCATCCTCGATCGGACCCACTCCGGCCGGCGTTCCGGTCAGGATGAGATCGCCTGGCAGCAAGGTCATTACCGCCGAGATCCATTCCACGATGGCGCCGACGTCGTGGATCATCAGCGAGGTGCGGGAGTGTTGTTTGACTTCGCCGTTGACGTCGGTGCGCAGTTCCAGATCGGCGGGGTCGAGATCGTTGACGATCCACGGGCCGATCGGGCAGAAGGTGTCGTGGCCCTTGGCCCGGGTCCATTGGCCGTCGGATTTCTGCTGATCGCGGGCCGACACATCGTTGCCGATCGTGTAGCCCAGGATGTTATCGGCGGCTTGAGCTGCAGAGACATCTTTGCAGGCCCGGCCGATGACCACCGCCAGCTCGCCCTCGTAGTGCACGGGTGAAGCGTTGGCAGGCAACCGAATCGGCACGTTCGGTCCGACGATCGCGGTGTTGGGTTTCATGAAGATTACCGGGTCCGCGGGTGCCTGACCTCCCATCTCGAGGATGTGATCGGCGTAGTTCTTGCCGATGCAGACGACCTTGCTGGCCAGTATCGGGGCCAGCAGTCGCACGTCAGCCAGCGGCCACGATCGCCCGGTGAAACTTGGCGTGCCGAACGGATGTTCGGCAATTTCTCGGACCTTCATCTCGCCGGGCCCGGCCAGTCGGCCCTCGATGCTGACAAACGCGACTCCGTCAGGGCTTGCGATTCGACCAAGGCGCATTCGGATGAGCCTAGCCGGGTGACGATGCGGGCCCGCAGGGCCCGAGGAGGAGGCCGGCAATCGACCCTAGCCGGGCGACGATGCGGACCCGCAGGGCCCGAGGAGGAGGCGGGGCACGTCGCGGGCCGCGCAAATCCGCCGCAATCACCGAGCCTGAAAATCTGCAGACAAAGTGCGAGTAGAGGCCTGCAAATTTTCAGGCTCGGCGCCAGCGCACGTGCGCCCGTATCGTCCACCGTCGGATTTCCACGAAAACTGGTCTCAAGCAGCACCTAACGAGAAGACTGCAGCACTGGATTACTCGTCCTGACACCCATGTTTGCTTGAATAACGTCACCACCACCGACTTCGGGACGGTTGTGCGAGCATTGGCGGATGCCTCAGGATCAGGATCCGAGCGGCTCCGGTGACAAAAGTGTCGTCGCACGCTGGTTGATCGTGGTCGTGTCGCTGTCCGTGACGGCAAGCTCTTTTCTCTTCATCAACGGCGTCGCCTTTCTGATCCCCAAACTGGAAGCCTCGCG
>JAVROZ010000759.1:0-7158 GCA_032162485.1 Mycobacterium sp. | reverse complement strand
CGGCCGCCGGTTCGCTCGGCATGCTCGCGATCGGGGTCGGGGGTCTTGAGGTAGCGCTCGCCATCGCGGGGCGACCGCTGCACATCCGCATGCCTGAGGTGTGGGGCGTGCGACTGGAAGGCGAACTGCCGCAGTGGTGTTCGGCCAAAGACGTGATTCTGGAAATGTTGCGCCGCCACGACGTCAAAGGTGGAGTAAACCGAATCATCGAGTATTACGGTCCCGGTTTGGCGTCACTGACGGCGATGGACCGCCACGTGATCGCCAACATGGGGGCTGAACTCGGCGCCACGACGACGGTGTTTCCCAGCGACAACGCCGTTCGCGAATTCCTGCGGGCCGAAGGACGCGAAGACGACTGGGTGGAGTTGCTGGCCGACGAGGGGGCTGACTACGACGTCGAGGACACGATCGACTTGTCCGAGATCGAGCCGCTGATCGCCAAGCCGTCCTCGCCGGGCAACGTGGTGCCGGTGCGGGAAGTGGCCGGCGAGGAGATTGCGCAAGCGGTGATCGGCTCCAGCGCCAACCCCGGACTCCGCGATTTCGCGATCGCGGCGGCGATGGTGGCAGACCGGCAAACAGCCGCACAGGTCAGCTTTGATATCAACCCGACTTCGCGCGAGATCTTGGCCGATCTGACGAAGATGGGTGCAACGCTGGAGCTGGTGATGGGTGGCGCGCGCATCCACCAGGCTGGGTGCATGGGCTGCATCGGCATGGGTCAGGCCCCCGCCACAGGTCGAAACTCGCTGCGCACCATGCCGCGCAACTTCCCCGGCCGATCCGGCACCAAGGAGGACGCGGTGTGGTTGTGCTCGCCGGAAACCGCTGCGGCATCCGCTTTGACCGGCGTGATCACGGATCCGCGTGACTGGGCCCGCGATGTGAAGATGGAATACCCGAAACTCGCTCTGCCCGAGCGCAACTCGGTCAACACCGCAATGCTGGTGCCGCCCCTCGACCCCGAAGAGGCAGCGCAGGTGGAACCGGTGAAGGGACCCAACATTTCCAGCCTGCCGGAATTGTCACCGCTGCCCGACGAGCTGGAAGCCCCAGTGCTGCTGAAGGTCGGCGACAACATCTCCACCGACGAAATATCGCCGGCCGGTGCCCGGGCGCTGCCCCTTCGGTCCAACATCCCGAAGCTCGCCATGTTCAGCTTCACTCAGGTCGACGACTCCTATCCGGAGCGAGCGCAAGAGGCCGAGGACAGCGGGCACATTATCGTGGCCGGCGACAACTATGGTCAAGGCTCTTCACGAGAGCATGCAGCGATCGCGCCGCGTTACCTCGGCCTGCGGGTCGTGATCGCCAAATCGTTCGCGCGCATCCACTGGCAAAACCTGGCCAACTACGGCATTTTGGCGCTCGAGTTCGAGGATCCAGATGATTACGAATCGATCGATCAGGACGACACACTTCGCATCCAGAATCTGGCTTCAATTGAAAAAGAGGACACCCTAGAGGTCGACAACGTCACTAAGGACTCCTCTTTCACTGTGCGGCACCGTCTTTCGCCACGACAGGTCAAGGATGTGTTAGCTGGCGGCATAATCCCGCGGCTTGCCGGAGAAGAGAAATAAAGCTACGGGTCTATTCCCGCACGCGGTCATAAACCCACAAATAAGCTGGATGTCTTGAAGGCGAGGCCCATACGGACGAGCCGGTGCTCACACCCGTATCGCAAAGCTCTGCAGATCGATTGCCACGACATTGGCGGCGCCAAGAACTGATTCGACAAACACGGTATGGACAAGAGCGAGTATTAAGTGAAATCCGTAGCCGTGCAACACAATTGATTGCACACGCTCGACTGGGGCTGCCGCCTTCCCTGGTCCAAGGTGGCCTGATCCCCGGAAGATCATCGCGCCCAGCTTCGAGCATGACCGGTTGGGCAGTCTTGTGGTTATATTGCCCGACCAGTACGTCTTCTGATTTAAGGAGCAGTCAGTATGGCGGATTCAAGCGGTGCCGGCATTAGCCGAGGGCGCTTGCTTATCACCTGTGTCTGGCTGGGCGTCGGTGTCCTCATCACCTCTGGCCTGCTGGGCGTTGGTGTCCGTGCCGTTGGGACTTCACCGTGGCACGCAGGGGCGGACCCGGGTTTCAAGCCGCCCGACGCCTGTGGAAAGGAAAACGACCCAATAACCGCCAGACTCGAATTGTGGAAGTCTGTCAAAGATCATTATCCCCCGCCTGCGAATCCTTCGCCCAATATCTTCGTGAACGAGTCTTGGGCGCTGAAAGACGGCGGCCAGGGCAAGCACGACCTGCTGGCGATACCCAGGGCTCGCGTTACCGGAGTCGAATGCGCGGATATCTGGGGCCCGAAAGCATTCAACCTTTGGAAGCCCGCCTGGGATGAGGCGGCCAAGCGGTTCACGGGCGTTGACGTGATGCTGGGAATCAATTCCTTCCATGGTCGCAAGCAAGATCAGCTACACATACATCTCACTGGCCTTCAGCAACACGCCAGGAACCAGTTGAATGGTCTCAAGGGTATCCCGACGGATCCGTCGAAGTGGAACACGAGCATGTATTCCGTGCTGGGCCACGTCTACCGAATCGTGCGGGTCAACGATCTCGACACAAATGTTTTCAAGCTGGTCAAGGACCACATCTCTCAAAACGACATGTTCCAGCAGTCGATAGCAGTTGTATCTGCTGCGCCCAATAAAGGTTTCTACATCCTCAGTACGCAGGGCAAACCTGACCCTGGGGAACCCGAACACAACCCCGAATTGCGCATCGGCAAGGACTTTGGCACCGAGGCGATCGAAGACCTCATTTGGCGAGGTTAATAGGGTAGGAAAGCGAAAGTAGTTGCGTCCCATCCAAATTTCGACCTGCGGAGGGTGGGCTTCTAGCACCCGTCGGCGCGGCCGATGTCTCGGCCAACGCGGCTTAGTGCGACCGCCGCTCCGGGTCGTCGAGCCCGTCGTAGGATTACGGCGCGAGCGTGATTTGGGCGACCCACGGCCACAACCCCTCGGGCGTGGTCCGCACGGTTACGCCGCGCCAAGCCTGCAGAACGGGGACCGCGACGATGTCGCCGCACGAAGTAGTGGCGGACGACCCCCCTCGTCGGACACACCCCATCGGTCGCCGATCACTACTTGCCCTGCTCCACTTCAGGCACGGGCGCGAGCGTCGGGATCTTGTTGAGGATGTATCGAGCGACGGCGCGATGCATCGGTGCGACCGGGGCCCAGATCGCGCGGCCGCGTGTTCCGTTGAGCTGGATCAGCGTTGCGATGACGACTTGACCGGGTGGAGTCAGTGCCACGATCCGAGGCGTGCCAAAGACGCCGTCGTTGCCGAGGACCGCTTCCTCGGAATCGCTTCGCAGGATGTTCCAACCGATTGGATGATCTGGGGAATCGGGCGGCGCCAGCGGCAAACCTAGCGCGCGATGGGCGAGCCGCACCGCGCTGAACAACAGGGGCAAAGCCGCGGCCGACAGGCGGATCCATTCCTCCGGCGTGCGTCGCGTCCCGACGTCAACCGCGAACGCGTCGGCGTAGTCGACGCGCTGAAGCCCGGCCAATTCGAGGGCACGCGACGGTATTTGCGGCTGCAGGGTTCCAGACATCAATACCGCCTTCCACCTATATTCTTTACGCACCGTATAGTATTAGTCGCGTGACCACAAGAGGCCGTCCGCGCGACCCCGCCATCAACGAGGCGATTTTGACCGCCACCCGGGACCTGCTCGTCCAAGTCGGTTACGCGAACCTGTCCATGGAGGCGGTAGCTGCCCGCGCCGGCGTCAGCAAACCGACGCTGTACCTGCGCTATCCCACGCGCGCCGTGCTGGTCTTCGAGGCGATTTTCGGCAAGACGAAGACAAGGGCGATACCGGACAATGGGAACATTCGGGCCGACTTGCGGGACGCCTACAACTGGGCGGTGGAGGAGTTCAACGCCCCCGAGGCCCGGGCCGCCATACCCGGTCTAATGGCCGAGGTGTCCGCGAACCCAGAATTGGCCCAGCTCATCCGCACGGTTGTCATCGGACCCGAGTACGGGCGCGTGCGCGGTCAACTCGAACTCGCGCAGCAACGCGGCGAAATCAGTGCTGGCGCCGACCTGGACCTCGTGATCGACGCATTCATCGGCACCGCGCTCGCACGGGTGATCCTTCTCGACCACCCCCTCGACGACGCCTACAGCGAGCGCCTGGTGAACCTGCTCCTCGATGGCGTGGCGGCTCGCTGAGTCGTCAAAGCAGGCGCGGCAGGAATTCAAGAGACTTATGGATCGGTTGTGTTCGGCAGCGTTTCTCGTGCAGGTTTGGGCCCTTGGCTAGCGCGTGCTTCGCGGTAAATCGATGCGAGAGTCGTTAAACCACTGCGGATCGCACTCTGATCGATAGCACCGTAGCCCAGCACCAATGCCGGTGGCGCCGACCGTGGGACAGACCAATGCCAGCTGGCTCCCTCGATCAGAATCCCTCGCTTGTAGGCAGCGTCGACAAGGCTCAACTCGTCGCACCAATCCGGTAGTTGCACATACAGGTGGAGACCCGCGGCGACGCGCCTGGGCACGGCATCGGGCAGTAACGTCCCGAGCGCCTCGAGGGCCGTGTCTAGTCGACGACGATAGATCGGACGCACGCGACGAAGATGTCGAGTCAGTGCACCGGTCTCGATAAATCGCGCCAGCGTGAGCTGGTCGAGCATCGGGGTTCCCAAGTCATCAAGCAGCTTCTGCCGGACGACGTCCTCGACGAGGTGGCTGGGCAGAGCCATCCAACCGAGGCGTAGTGCGGGCGTTAAGGTTTTGCTCGCGCACCCCGCATACGCAACCCGCTCCGGCGCAAGTCCTTGCAGCGCCCCAATGGGTGCACGGTCGTATCGGAATTCAGCGTCGTAGTCGTCCTCAATGACAAGCGCGTCTTTGTCCTGCGCCCATTCGATGAGCGCCGTTCGCCGGGCTGGGCTGAGAACTGCTCCCGTCGGATACGAGTGCGCCGGCGCGACGAGCACAGCAGCGACGTCGTGTCGGACCAAACTGGTGACGTCAAGGCCGTCGTCGTCCACCGGTATCGGCACCACTCGCAGACCGGTGTTGGCGATAGCTTCACGATGAAAGCCGAAACCGGGGTCTTCGACCGCGACCGCTTCGGCACCGCGACCCCGCAACGCTCGGCACAGCAGCACGATGGCCTGCGTCAATCCAGATGCGATCAGCACCTGGTCGGGGCGAACGACAACCCCGCGGACCCGAGCGATGTAGTTGGTGAGTGCTTCGCGCAACGGCGGTGCGCCGAGCGGTCCCGGGTAACCCAACTGCTGATTGGGCACCGCATTGAGTGCCGAGCGGTAGTGGCGGAGCCATTCGGCCCGCGGGAAAAGGGCGGGATCGGGCAATCCGCCGACCAGACGAACCGTGGGTATGGGTGCGATGTGGGCAGCGGGATGGGCGGGTGGCGGCTCGGCGATCCGCAGCACGCGGGTGCCGGATCCCTGTTGCGTGCCCAGATACCCTTCAGCCGCAAGTTGTTCGTAGGCGTCGACGACGACGCTTCGTGCGACACCGAGCTCGCGTGCCAGTGTCCGCGACGGCGGAAGCAACACCCCGGTCGGTAACTGGCCCTGCTGGATGGCGAACCTTAGTTGCTGTTGCAGCTGCTCGCGCAGCCCACGTCGCCTCGACCGATTCAGCGCAACCAAGATGTCCGGAAACCCCGGAACGCTCAAATTGGCCTGCTCAGAATTATCTGAATTGGATCCTGACACGAGCCAATCGTACGGCCACGCTGGATGGGTGCAACGAACCTTTACCGCGGCATTGGCCGCCCCCGTATTGACCCCGTGGATGCCGGGGCCGGTCAACCCGCTCGATGGTCCCGTCGTGGTCAGCGTCACCGAATTCGCGGGCGATCATCGCCTTGACCTGCCTGGGGTGATGCTCAAGGGTTTACGCATGCGCCTGGGCTGGTACGCGATGCCCGGAGCTGTCGGACTGTGGCTGTGGACGCTGCCCGTCAGAGCAGTTGGGGGTTCGATATCGGTGTGGGCCAGCGAGGACGACCTACAGCGGTTCATCGGCTTGCCCCATCACGTGGACATCATGCAGCGCTATGGCGCCAGGGGCACGGTTCGATCAATTACATGGCACGCCAACACGTTCGAACCGAATCTCGTCGTCGAACGCGCGCGCATCTGGATGGCGGGGGAATCGACGTGAAAACACTGACGCTGTACGCAGCCGGCCGCATCCTTTTTGGTGTCGCCGCCCTGGCCGTGCCCGCGACGGCAGGTCGAGTACTGGCAGGAGACGGTGGTGCCGCGCCGGACGCGCAAGCATTCCTGCGCGGGATGGGCGGCCGCGAGATCGGCCTGGGCCTCGGCCTTCTCGCCATGATCCGCGCCAATGGTCCTGTCAGGCCCTGGCTCATCGCCGCGCTAATCGCGGACACTAGTGACATCGCCGGCATCGCTGGCGCGTGGCAACACATGGCGCCATCGAAACGCTTGCTCGGCTTGGCGACCGCCGGCGGCGCCGCATTGATGGGCGCCGGAGTCCTTGCAACGCTGGCCCAAAAGCGATGATCTGCGACCACCCGTTAGCTATGAACTGCTCGCCTTTCGCCGGTCGCACGTCGCTCATAGTTACGAGCGCGAGCTACAACTTTGGGCGCCTAGGCAGTTGGCACGGGGCGCGGGAAAGGAAAGAGTCGGCGAAACCGCTCGATGGTCTCAGTATCCCCGGCGACGTGGAGTGAGCCATCGGATTGCACAGCCTCGAGGGAGGCGTCGGTACGCAGCAGCGAGAGCAGGCCGCTTTGGTCGGTGACCAGCGTGGCAGTGGGGTTTTGGGCTTCGCCACGTTTGACCATCAGCTCGCCGTGGGTGATACGTACTTCGAAGGGCTCGTCGGTGAGGTAGACGGCGATGACGGCCTCGAGGTCGCCGGCAGCGGTCGGATTGAAAAGTGCTGCAAGGGAAAGCATCAGGGAATCGGTTCCCAGCGGTGCGTCGTAGCGCATGGAGGGTGATTGGCTGGCCCACTGCGCCAAATTGGTCACGATCGGTGCCAGCTGCTTCCCCCACGGCGTCAGCTCGTAGACCCAAGAGGCCGCCGGTGCCCTCAGTTTGCGGCGCAGCAACACGCCGGCCTCGGTGAGCTCCCTTAACCGTTGGGTGAGCA
>JAVROZ010000758.1:0-3154 GCA_032162485.1 Mycobacterium sp. | reverse complement strand
CTGCCCGAGCCGGTGGTGTCGGGTGACGGCCACGACAGTGGTTCTCGCGGGAAGGCTTCTCACTGGTTCACACCAGGACACGTCCGAGCTGATCAGCGACGGCGCACTTGTCATCCAGGACGCGACGGTGCGGTACGCGGGACCGCGTGCGGATCTGCCCCAACTCGACGGTGACCTGGTCGAGATCGACGCCACCACGTCGCTGGTCATGCCCGGACTGGTCAACGCCCACCACCACGTCGGACTCACCCCCACTCAGCTCGGGGTGCCCGATGACTCGCTCGAACTGTGGATTGCCCGCAGGCACGGGCCACCGGAGGTGGATCCCTACCTCGACACCGCGTGCGGCGCCGTGGACCTCCTCGCGGGCGGCGTGACCACTGTCCAACACCTCAACGGGCGCCTACGCGGCGATCCTGAGCAGTATGAGGCGGCCGACACGGCCGTGCTGCGGGCGTACGCCGACGTCGGCATGAGGGTCTCCTACTCCCGGGGGCTGACGGACCAGAACCGTTTCGTGTACTCCGACGACGAGCAGTTCATCGCTTCGCTCTCCCCGGACGAACAGGCGACGGTGCGCATGGTGATGCCCGCTCGCTATGAATCCCCCGAGGAGCAACTGGCCTCGAGCTACACGCGACTACGCGAAAAGTGGCACGGGGCCGCCGACGGCCGCATCGCCATCCAACTCGCGCCGGCGAACCTGCACTGGTGCAGCGATGAACTGCTACTGGCCGCGGCCGAGATCTCCGAGCGCGACAACGTCGGTATGCACATGCACCTGTCCGAAACGCCTTACCAGGAGGTCTACGCCGCCCAGTTGTCAGGCGGTCGCACCGCGGTGGGCTACCTGCGCGAACGTGGGCTGCTGTCCTCTCGGCTAACCCTCGGTCACGCCGTGTGGATCGACGACGCGGACATCGACCTGCTGGCGGCCAGCGGCACCATCGTCTGCCACAACCCAGGGAGCAACCTGCGCCTGCGCAGCGGCCTGGCACCAACGGCGCGATTGCGGGCAAACGGCGTCCGGCTGGCACTCGGGATCGACGAGGCAGGTCTGGCCGACGACCGCGACATGTTCAGTGAGATCCGGTTGGCCTGGGCGCTGGCGCAGGCACCCGGTCAGGACACCACCGCGCGCACCACGGCGACCCAGGCCTTGGACATGGCGCTGGATGGCTCGGCGGCCAGCACACCGTTTGCCGGGCGCATCGGCCGTCTGCAACCGGGCTATGCCGCGGACTTCCTGGTGCTGGACTGGGAGTCGATCACTGGGACGTACCTGGACCCCGCGGCCGAACGGATCGATGCGGTCGTCCGACGGGCACGCCCAGCCGCGGTGCGGCAGGTGTATGTCGCCGGCGAACTCGTCTTCGCCGAAGGCCAGGCGACCAAGGTCGACGGTTCCGCGATGCGGTCGGAACTACGCGGATTTTTGGCCGGCCGAGCCGGCCCCGGGCAACGGGACCGCCAATCCGCCGCCGCGGCGCTCGAGGCCGCTGTGGCCCGCTTCTACACCAGCTCGCCGTGGCGGGAATGGCGGGAAATCACGAAGGAGAGGGCGTCATGGAACAACCTCTGACCGACGTGGCACGGGGCCGGAGGGGCGAAGCGGTCGACGATTTGATGTGTCCCCGAATCGGGGAAGGGACCGCCGAGTACGAGTGCATGACCTGGCGGGAAATCGCCGAGGAGGCCCGTCACTGGGCGATCTCGCAGGCACTGTTGCGGCTGGCCGCGGCCGAACAACACTTCGGTGGGTCCGCCGCTCCGGCTGGGCTACCGCTCCCGTCCCGGCAGCGGTGGGGGTGGCGGTGGCTCCACGCGCATCGTCGTCAGAGGGGTCTGCTGGCCGAGCGGATCGCCAAGCACATTCTGGACATCGTTGAAGCGGAATTCCCGGCTTGACGGCAAATATCGAAATAGGCCTGGCCATCCGCGCATATCAAACCAGGAGTCACCGTGAAGATGGCACCAACAGTGCAGACGCGGACCGAGAAATCCGGAACCGGGTCACCGGGCCCGCGGCCGAAGCTCGAGTCGTCGGACTTGCTGGAAGAGGTCGTACCGGAGGGCCGGCGCGATGGATCGCTGAAGATGACCCTGCTGTGGGTGACGTGCCAGGCGACCGTCTCCAACATGTACACCGGGTACCTGGCTCGTTCCGCGGGCATGTCGCTGGGTGATCTGTTGCGGGCCTCGCTGATTGCCGTCGTCGTCATGGCCGGCTACGGGTTGTTGGCGACCAACGTGGGGACCATCACGGGCCAGCCGCACTCGGTACTGGCAAGGGGGGTTCTCGGGAAGTCCGGGAGTGCCCTGGCGTCCGTGCTTCTCGTCGTGACCGGGTTGGGGTGGTACGGGTTCCAGGCGGTATTCCTGGCGCAACTCCTCAACGGCCTGCTCGGCCTCACCCATCTGCAGCTCTACTGCGTGTTGTTCGCCATCGTGATGATCACGAACAACCTGCTCGGATTCCGCAGCGTTTCCGGCTACGCCCGCTTGGCGGCTCCCGTTCTGCTTGTGTGGGGCGCGTACACCATCATCAAGGCCCTCGCCTTTACCGTGGGACCCAACCTGTTCGCCGCTCCGCACGTCCCGCCGACCCAGGGCATCCTCCTCACGGTCGGACTTCTGGTCGGCGTGGCCGTGTACGGCAACGAGCCCGACCTGTTCCGATACGCCCGCCGCGACCGCGGCCGCAACATCATGCCGCTGGTGGTCGGCTACGGGTTGGGGATGCTGGTGTTCCCCGCGGCCGGCTACCTCATGGCCGAGCTCTCCAGCGCCTCGACCCTGGGTGCCACGATGCAATTCTTCACCCAGTTCTCGCTGTTCGGACTCACCGCGCTGGCCGTCGTGGTATTCACCATCAACGTGGTCGCGGTAAACGACGCCAATCTCTACGAGGCGGTCAACGCCGTGCAGAACTTCCTGCGCGGCCGGCGGCGGATCGAGACCATCCTCGTACTCGGTGTCCTCGGCGCGGCGGTCGCCGCATTCATGCAGCAATCGTCCTCACTGCAGGACAACTTCTTCATCGTGGCCAATATGTGCGCGGTATTCCTCCCGTGCGCGACCATCGTCATGGCGATAGACGTGTTCCTCCTGGAACGGCTGTCGGGTTGCCGCCGGCCCGCCGGACAAGACGGCG
>JAVROZ010000757.1:0-5191 GCA_032162485.1 Mycobacterium sp. | reverse complement strand
GGTGGCTTCACTCTCGAGGCCCAGCGTGAAGGTGGCCGCACTGCTCGCGCGGCGGTGACACGGGGTGCCGTGGCTATACCGAGGTGAGAACCCGGTCCCAGCCAGTGACGGACTCCGGGCTGCGCGGCGCCGGCCCGACGTAAATGGCCGATGGACGGACCAGCTTGCCGAGCCGTTTCTGTTCGAGGATATGGGCGCACCACCCGGCGGTACGTCCACAGGTGAACATCGCCGGCATCATGCTGGCCGGGACATCGGCGAAGTCCAGGATCACCGCCGCCCAGAACTCGACGTTGGTCTCGATCGGTCGGTCCGGACGGCGCTCCCGCAACTCGGCCAGTGCCGCCTGCTCCAACGCAACGGCGACCTCATACCGCGGGGCGGCCAGCCGTTCTGCGGTCGCCCGCAATACCCGGGCCCGTGGGTCCTCGGCGCGATAGACCCGGTGTCCGAAGCCCATCAGCTTTTCTTTGCGGTCCAGGATTCCCTTGACCAGGCCGCGGGCATCGCCGGTGCGCTCGACCTCTTCGATCATCGGCAGTACCCGGGCCGGGGCACCTCCGTGCAGGGGGCCACTCATCGCCCCGATCGCGCCGGACAGTGCGGCGGCCACGTCCGCCCCGGTTGAGGCGATCACCCGCGCGGTAAAGGTCGAAGCGTTCATCCCGTGCTCGGCCGCCGACACCCAGTAGGCATCGATCGCCTCGATGTGCCTTGGGTCCGGCTCGCCCCGCCACCGGGTCATGAATCGTGCTGTGACAGTTGAACATTCGTCGATGACGCGCTGCGGTACCGCCGGTTGGTAGATGCCGCGTCCGGACTGCGCCACGTAGGACAGTGCCATCACCGAGGCGCGGGCGAGCTGGTCGCGGGCAGTCGGCTCGTTGGTGTCGAGCAGTGGTTTGTATCCCCAGATGGGCGCCAGCATCGCCAGGCCCGCCTGGACGTCGACCCGCACGTCGCCGGTGTGGATCGGCAGCGGAAACGGCTCGGCCGGCGGGAGGCCGCGACCGAATTCGCCGTCGACCAACAGCGCCCACACGTCGCCGAAGGCGACCCGCTGACCCACCAGATCCTCGATGTCGACACCGCGGTAGCGCAGCGCGCCCCCGTCCTTGTCGGGTTCGGCGATCTTGGTGGTGAACGCCACGACGCCTTCTAGACCTGGGACAAAATTCTCCGGAACCACAGTCATGGGAAAATTCTCGCACCTCGCCTCCGGGCGGACGCTACCGGCCGGTAACCGACTCACGAGTAGCGTTGTGGCGATGACTAGACCAGACGACCAACACCTGGCTGGGATGCGAGCGGAATACGGTTCCGTCGAAAAGGACGGCAGCCCCGACCTCGATGCGGATTGGCTCGCCGACGGTTGGCTCGCGTTGTTCCGCAAATGGATTGACGACGCCGAACGTGCCGGAATCGCTGAGCCCAACGCCATGGTGCTGGCCACCGTCGCCGACGGCAGGCCGGTGAGCCGCTCCGTGCTGTGCAAGAGCGTGGACGAGACCGGGATCAGTTTCTATACCAACTACGACTCGGCCAAGGGGCTTGAGCTGGCCGCGACCCCGTATGCCTCTGCGACCTTCCCCTGGTATCTACTTGGGCGCCAGATCCACATCCGCGGACCGGTAAGCCGGGTCGATCGGCGGACGACCGAGGACTACTGGTCCAAACGTCCGCGAGGTTCGCAGCTGGGTGCGTGGGCCTCACACCAGTCATGGCCGATCGAGTCGCGTGCCGCACTGCTCGACCAGCTCGCCGAGGTGACCGAGCGTTTTGCCGACACCGAGCACGTGCCGGCGCCACCGAACTGGGGCGGCTATCTGATTGCGCCCGAGGTGGTGGAGTTCTGGCAGGGCCGAGAAGACCGCGTGCATAACCGAATTCGGGTGATCGGCGGTCAGGTCGAGCGCCTGCAGCCGTGAGCTAGTTGCTGGCTCCGACGGTCTACTCGCGACGCGAATGCTGGGCTGACCGCACTACGCTCGGCAACGATGCGTCTTTTTGCGGATACCGCGCCGCTGCGCACGCCTGACTTCCGCAGGCTCTGGGTTTCGGGGATTCCGACGGTCATCGGAGCCAATCTGACGGTCTTTGCTGTGCCGGTGCAGATCTATGCGTTGACCCAGAACTCCGCGTACGTCGGGCTGGCCGGACTGTTTGCGTTGGTGCCGTTGGTGGTGTTCGGCCTACTCGGCGGGGCCTGGGCTGACGCCATGGATCGGCGGTTGCTGCTCATCATCACCTCGCTCGGGCTGGCGGTTTCGTCATCGCTGTTGTGGTTGCAGGCCGTGTTGTCGCTGAATGACGTATGGGTGGTGCTGTGTCTGCTGGCGGTGCAGCAAGGGTTTTTCGCCGTCAATTCACCGGCGCGCTCGGCGGCGATCCCGCGGTTGGTGCCCGGCGAGCAACTGCCGGCGGCCAACGCCCTGAGCATGACCGTGGGCCAGTTCGGGGCGATCGTGGGCCCGTTGCTGGCCGGTCTGCTGCTCAACTGGGTCGACCTGTCGACGCTGTATCTGCTTGACGCGCTGACCTGCGTGGCGCCGATTTGGGCCACTTTTCGGGTGGCACCCATTCCCGCGCTCCCGTCCGACGGCACCAGACGGTGGGGGATCGGGGCTGTGCTGGACGGCATGCGTTACCTGGCCGGCAATACCGTGGTGCTGATGTCGTTCGTCGTCGACTTGATCGCAATGATCCTTGGCATGCCGCGGGCGCTGTTTCCGCAGCTGGCCCATCAGAGCTTCGGCGGTCCTATCGAGGGCGGGTCGGCGATGGCATTGCTGGCCGCGGCGATATCGGTCGGGGCGGTGGCCGGCGGGCTGTTCTCCGGCTGGTTGCCCAGGATCCGGCGTCAGGGCCTGACGATTGTTGTGGCAATCGTGGTGTGGGGTCTAGCGATGGTGGGATTCGGACTGGCCAGTGGAATGGCGCACGGGCGTGCAGGCCAGATGCTGTGGGCGGCGCTGGCGTTCCTCGCCGTCGGCGGTGCGGCCGACATGGTGTCGGCCGCGTTTCGACAGACGATCCTGCAAGAGGCTGCTTCTGACGACGTGGTTGGGCGACTGCAGGGTGTGTTCGCCGTGGTGGTCGGCGGCGGACCACGGCTGGCCGACACGGTGCACGGCGCAGCGGCCGCCATGGTGGGCACGACCGCTGCCGCGGCCGGGGGAGGGGCGCTGGTCGTAATTGGGGTCCTGGTTGCGGCGCTCGTCGCGCCGGCGTTCCTCCGGTATCGGGCGCCGAGCGCAGCTAGCGAGGATCCGGTGCAGAGTCCGGAACCGTGAGTTCGGCGAACCTAGCGAGCGCAACGTCGAGGTCGGTCTCGTTGAAGAGCTCACAGCGGTTTACCTTGCGGCCTTCGACCGTTGAGATGGCGATCTCCCGCCACTCCGCATCGAAACCTTCGTGCGAGGTGGCATCGGCGGTGTAGGTGACGACCGCTCCGAAGTTGTTCAACTCATGCACAACCTCGACGTACGCTCTGACCTCTTGGTCGATGTCCCAACCGGCACGGATGTATGGGATCAGCTCGCCGGGCGCGAACGTTGCCACGCGGCGATGGTCAATATTTACAAAGTCCACCGTGAACGCGGGGAGCTCACGCCGGCTGATCGACGCGTAGGTTCCCGCGATGGTCCGCCATGTATCCGCATATGGCGCCGCTTCGCCAGCAATGTATCGGGCATCGAGCTCCTTGAAGGCAGCGTCGAAATCGTCGGGGTCGAACATGATGTGTTGCGCTATCGACCCGTCGCGGTCGACCTCGATGAGGCAGAGGAACTCGGTGTGAAACGCCTCCGGCCGCTGGTCTCGACCCGAGAACCTGCTGCGGATGAGGGCGAGGCGCTCCCCGCGGATCCCGATGACGGCCAGTACAGCGGTTTTGGCGCCGATGTCGGCGACGCCCTGCGCCTCGGCGATTGCCGCGTCTCGACCACGGCTGGCCTCGGCGCTCACGACCCGACGGCGATCGTCTCGGTAAATGTCAACAGCCATTGTCTCGGCCAAGGCGTCCCAGTCGCGCGCTGTGAAGTAACTCTGGAACCGCTCGTACACCCGGCTGGCGGCGTTTTCCAACTGCGGCGTTGGTCGGCGCAGTTCCTCGAACCTCGCAAGCGCGGCGTCGACGTCAGCTTCTTCGTACATCTCCATGCGTGGTTCGTCGGTATCGAACAGAACCGTTCGCGCCCACTGTAATCCGTTCCCATGCTCGTCGGTGCCTTCGATGATCAGGCTGCCGACGGTCCGATGGGCGTCGAGCGCATGCACAGTTGTCAGCCGGTAGCGGGCATCGGGTATGAGAGTCCAGAGTTCCGCGACCGCCCGACCGAAGTCGCCGGGCGCGAATGGAACTCGCCGATGGTCTGTGTATGTGACTCCACTTGTCAACGGCCCCGGCTCGTGACGGTTGAGCTCGCTCAGGGTGTCGATCGCGCGTTGCCACACACGCGCGTACGGGGCCGCTTCACCAGCGAGGTAGCGGGCATCGAGCTCCTCGAATGCGGCGTCGAGGTCGTCGGGGTCGAACGTGACATGCGTCTTCATCCGGTTGTCGGAGTTGATTTCGAACAAGGTGAGTCCCTCGGTGTCGAACGTGTCAGGTTGTCGGTCTCCGACAGAGAAGTGGACCCGCTTGAGCGCGAGACGATCCCCGCGAGTCGCAAGGACAGCCGACGTTATTCGCGTACCCCCGAGGGCAGCTATTGCCCGCAAGTCGGCGATGATGGCACGGCGCCCTTGTTGGAGGCCGGCACCCACTACCCGACGACGGTCGTCACTGGAGACGTCGTCGGCCAAAGTCTCTGCGAGGGCGTCCCATTCGCCGGCTGCGAAGCACGCGTGGGAGCGCTTAGCCACTCGGCTTGCCGTGTTCTCGAGGCGCGGTGCCGGTTGGCAGAGCTGTTCGAACCTCGCCAGTGCGGCGTCGAGATCTGCTTCGTCGAACATCTCGCTGCGGTTGAACTGCTTCCCGTCGAGTGTCGTGAGGTGGACCTCGCGCCACTCGGCATCGAAACCCTCTCGGGAGGTACCACTCGCAATGTGAGTGACAACAGCTCCCAGGCTGCTCAACCTGTGCACAGTCTCGACGCGGAAGCCGACGTTCGGAATTTGATCCCAGGCGGCGCGGATGAATGCGACGAAGTCACCGGGCGCGAACGATGCCACTCGGCGGTGGTCGACG
>JAVROZ010000756.1:0-2550 GCA_032162485.1 Mycobacterium sp. | reverse complement strand
GGGAACTCGACGTACATCGCCGCGGTGTCGTCGGGGGCGTAGACGCGCAGCCCGCGAGCCTGCACCGGCTTGCACTCCTCGGGCGGGTACGCGGCGGCGTTGGTGATGTTGAGCTCGCTGGTCACGTGCCTGCCGGGGGTGAGGGTGACCCGCTTCGCGCCGCTCTTCGGCTGCCGGCTCGCGGGGTCGCCGACCTGCTGGCCGTCGTCCCCGCTCACGAACGACACCCCCGGTGACCCCTGCAGCGTGCACGTCTGCTGGGACTTGTTCGTGAACTGCAGGTTGACCCCGAGGTGGCTCATGCCGGCGCCACTGCCCGAGACGACCGCGAGCGCCAGGTCCGCGGCCTTGCACTCCGTCGGCCCAGCCGCGGCCTGCGGCGTACTCGCGTCGGGCGCGGCCGAGTCCCCGGTGCCCGGCGAGGAGGCGGACGGCGGCGGGGCGGTGGCGGTCGGACCACCTCCGCAGGCGGCCAGCGTCGCCACCGCACCCACCGCACCCACCGCGGCCACCGCGAGGACGGCTCGGCGGACAGCGATCGCGAACTGTGGCGAGTTCATCCCGCCATGATCTCGGATGCCCCTCGAGCCGATGCGCGGGGACTCACCAGCCGGTCACCGAAGCCGCCGGCGTGACCTCATCGCCCGCGGCTCGGATGCGGAACTGGCGGGGCCGATCCTTCGGCACTATGTCCGCCAGGTCCGCGTCGCAGCGCCGTTCTTCGACGCCGACGCGAATGCATCGGTCCAGGACTTCGCCGCCGAGGCCGCTCGTCACCCGGTCTTCCGGCTGAAGCCACCCGGGTAGCCGATCGACTGGCGGCGATCTCCTGACGGACGCCGCAGCAGCCACCGTGCGGGCCGACGTCCGGCGGGCCACGACGGGTAGCGGACACGTTTGGCCCAGGTCAGCTAGTCCTTCCGGGTGGACGGGCGGCGAAATCGCCCGCGGTTGCTCCATCGTTTGGGTGGTTCTGCGCCGCCGCCGAAACGCTATGGGTACGTAGGGCGACGAACCCTCATCGGGCCCACAGTCAGTCCACAGTCGAACTACAGCCGACTGTGCGGGCGGACGGGGCCACCGCGGTGTTCCGAGGAGGCAGCGGAGGGGTTTCAGAGGGATCGGCCGGTCCGGAAGGGTCTGCGTCCAGTCACCCGCGAGGTGGGTGTGCCATTCGGCAATTGACGCTGACCCTCTTTTCCGTGGGCTGATTCGCCTGTTGTTCCATGCAGAAACAAAGGCATTGCCTCGGGCGGCTTCAGGGTCCATAGTGGTGGCTGATTTTCCGAGATAGAACGCGGAGTCAGAGGCGTACCGGCAAAACAGATCGCCGGACCGCCCGCAGCGGGGAAGATTGCTTCTGCTTTGTCTTGCGCTTCTTCGACCGCGAGCGGAAGTTACCGTTTCGACACATTAACAGTTACCATTCCGACACATTCGGGAGGGGCCATGGCAGTGGCAGACGGTGCCGACCGCCTGGCAGTCGCACAGGCCGCTACGGCCGCCCCGTTGCTCGCCGGCGACAGTCAGGTTGCTCCGTCGCCGACGATGCAGGCCTTTGCCCAGTTGCTCGCCGACATCGTCGGTGGCCAGGAGATTTCCGCGGCCAGCCACTTCTTCGATGACCTGGGGGCCGACTCGCTGTTGATGACCCGGTTCTGTGCCAGGGTCAGGAAGCGACCCGACCTGCCGTCGGTGTCGATGAAGGACATCTACCGGTATCCGACGCTCGGAGCTCTGTGCGCAGCGCTCGCGGGGACCGGGGCCAGCCGCGCCGGGCCGCCGGCCCCGGCGCCGATCGAGGAGTCACGAAAGGCCGTTCCGTCGGCGGAGGGGACGCCATTTGTGCGGGAGCCACGCCCGGTCGCGGTTGTTGCACCGGCGGAGTTTTCCTCGGTGGAACCGGAACGGCGGGGAAGCACGGCGCTTTTCCTGGTGTGCGGGGCGGCGCAACTGCTCCTGTTCTGCTGTGCCTCGATATTCACCGCGCTGATTGCCACGGAAGGCTACGAGTGGGTGTCCACAGGTTCGGGCATGATCGGCAGTTATGCCCGGGCGAGGCTCGAGGGCGGCACGAATTCGTTGGCCCTGGCCTATGCGTGGCTCTCGACCGGTGCCGGCGACACGCTCTCGATCTATCTCCGGTCGGTTCTGTTCACCGCCGCCAGCTTCGCGCTGCTGTGTGTATTTCCCATCGCGGCGAAGTGGCTGCTCGTCGGCCGGTGGAAGCCTCGGCGGATCCGCGTGTGGAGTCTGGGGTACCTCCGATTCTGGGTGGTCAAGACGCTGGTCCGGACCAACCCGTTGGTGCTGTTCGTCGGGACGCCGATCTACCCGCTCTATCTGCGGGCGCTGGGCGCGAAGGTCGGACGGGGGGTAGCCGTCTTCTCCCGGACCGTGCCGGTGTGCACCGACCTGCTCACTATCGGCGACCGCGCGGTCATCCGTAAGGACACCCTGTTCGCCTGCTACCGCGCCCACGCCGGCGTCATCCAGACCGGCCGGGTCACCATCGGCCGGGACGCGCTGGTCAGTGAGGCGTCGGTGCTG
>JAVROZ010000755.1:0-3540 GCA_032162485.1 Mycobacterium sp. | reverse complement strand
CTAATCGGCATCGGTGCGCTGACATGTCGGTGCACGCGAGATGACAATATGTGGCGGAAAAAACCGCCTAACAGCAACGGCCCCGCAGGTAGACCTACGGGGCCGTTCGCTGCAAAACGTCAGCCCTTGCGGGCCTTGACCGCGTCGGTCAGCTGCGGAGCGACCTTGAACAGGTCGCCGACCACGCCATAGTCCGCGATCTCGAAGATCGGCGCTTCCTCGTCCTTATTGACCGCGATGATCGTCTTCGAGGTCTGCATCCCGGCGCGGTGCTGGATGGCTCCAGAGATGCCCAGCGCGATGTAGAGCTGCGGCGATACCGTCTTGCCGGTCTGGCCAACCTGGAACTGACCCGGGTAGTAGCCGGAGTCCACCGCCGCGCGCGACGCCCCGACCGCGGCACCCAGCGAGTCCGCCAGTTCCTCGACCACGCTGAATTTCTCCGCGCTACCCACCCCGCGTCCGCCGGACACCACCACGGTCGCCTCGGTCAACTCCGGGCGGTCGCCGGCAACCGCGGGCTCGCGCGAGGTGATCTTCGTCGCATTCTCGGCGGGTTCCGGCACATCGACGTTCACCTGTTCACCGGCGCCCTCGGCGGGTTCGGCATCGATGGCCCCAGCGCGAACGGTGATCACCGGGGTGTCGCCATTGGCCTGCGACTCGACGGTGAACGCACCACCGAAGATGCTGTGGACGCCCTTGCCGCCCTCCTTGACCTCGACCACATCGACCAGCAGGCCAGATCCGATCCGGGCCGCGAGCCGGCCGGCGATCTCCTTGCCGTCCGCGTTGGAGGACAACAGCACAGCGGCCGGAGCCGACGACTCGGCCAGCGAGGCCAGCACATCCACATACGGGGTGATCAGGTAGTTGTCGACGATCTCGGACTCTGCGACGTAAATTTTGGCGGCGCCGGCGGACTTCAGCCCGTCGATCAGTGGCTCGGCGGTGCCCGGGCCACCGATGACGACGGCAGCCGGCTCGCCCAACGCACGCGCGGCGGTGATCAGTTCGGAAGTGACTTTCTTCAGGGCACCTTCGGCTTGCTCAACGAGCACCAGTACTTCAGCCATGGGTTATTCGCTCTCTCGTCTCGGGGAGTTTCGCTCAGATGATCTTCTGGGAAACCAGGTACTTGGCGATGTCGCTGCCGCCCTCGCCCTCATCGGTAACCTTCTCGCCCGCGGTCTTCGGCGGCTTGGGTGTGGACGCGAGCACCTTCGAACCTGCGTTCTCCAGGCCTACCTCGTCGCTCTCGACGCCGATCTCAGCCAGGGTCAGGACGGTGACTTCCTTCTTCTTTGCGGCCATGATCCCCTTGAAGGACGGGAAGCGCGGCTCGTTGATCTTCTCGTTGACGCTCACCACCGCGGGCAGCGTCGCCTCGAGGGCGAAGACACCGTCGTCGGTCTCGCGCTCGCCGGTGACCTTGCCGTCCTCGACTGACAGCTTGCGCACGTGCGTGAGCTGCGGCAGGCCCAGGTACTCGGCGATGATGGCCGGAACGGCGCCGCCGGACCCGTCGGTGGCCTCGTTGCCGGCGATGACCAGTTCGGTGCCCTCGATGGTGCCCAGCGCGCGGGCCAGTGCCCACGCGGTTTGGACGACACATGAGCCGTGCAGCCCCTCGTCCTTGAGGTGGACGGCCTTGTCAGCTCCCATGGACAGGGCTTTGCGGATCGCCTCGTTCGCGCGCTCGGGACCAGCGGTCAGCACGGTGACCGACCCTTCGCCGCCTTCGCGCTCGCGGATCTGCAGCGCCTCTTCTACGGCGCGCTCGTTGATCTCGTCCAGGACCGCGTCGGCGGCCTCGCGGTCCAGCGTGTAATCGCCGTCGGTCAGTTTGCGCTCCGACCAGGTGTCTGGGACCTGCTTGATCAGGACCACGATGTTCGTCATGAGTGGGGTTCGTCCTCCTCGAAGGTGTCCCGCAGCGATGGACTGCAGGACCTGGGTCACGTGTTCCGCAACCACACAGCGCATGTTACTAGTCGGTAACTTTGTGCGGTCTGCCTTCACACCATAGCGGGTGGTATTTGCCCAATTGCCCGCTCCTCCCCCTGCGTTAACACGCAGCGCATCGTCGCCGGGCGTGCGCATTCGTTCACCTGGATCCCGCTCCCGGTTCGCGAATCGGGTGCCAGGCATTAGCCTCCCTTAGCAATGAGCGCATTCGTCCCCGAGGGACCCCAGCACATCTCCGCCGAGAGCCCGGCGGCGCTGGATGCGGTGCTGACCCTGACGGGCGAACGCACCATCCCCGACCTGGACATCGAGAACTACTGGTTCCGGCGCCATGAGGTGGTTTATGAGCGCCTGGCGCCGCGCTGCGCGGGCCGGGAGGTGCTGGAAGCAGGCTGCGGCGAGGGGTACGGAGCGGACCTGATCGCCGGCGTTGCGCGCCGAGTGGTCGCGGTGGACTACGACGAGTCCGCGGTGGCCCATGTCCGCAGCCGCTATCCGCGGGTGGAGGTGACGCGGGCAAACCTGACCGAGTTGCCGTTGCCCGACTCGTCGGTGGACGTCGTCGTCAACTTTCAGGTCATCGAGCACCTCTGGGACCAGGGCCAATTCATTCGCGAGTGCGCGCGAGTACTGCGCCCGTCGGGCCTGCTGATGATCTCCACTCCGAACCGGATCACCTTCTCACCCGGCCGCGACACCCCGATCAACCCGTTCCACACCCGCGAGCTCAACGCCGACGAGCTCACCGAACTGTTGGTCGACGGCGGTTTCGACGAGGTGGTTATGCTCGGCCTTTTTCATGGGGTACGGCTGCAGGAGATGGACGCCCGCCACGGCGGCTCCATCATCAACGCGCAGATCGAGCGTGCGATGGCCGACGCGCCCTGGTCGCCCGAGCTGGTGGCAGACGTCGCGGCGGTAGCCACAGCCGACTTCGACCTGGTGGCAGCCGGGGAGGGCCGACAGGTGAACGACAGCCTCGACCTGATCGCAATCGCGGTGCGCACTTGAGCGCCGTGCATTCCGGGCAGGACCGGGTCCCAGGCATGTTCACCTTGGTTCTGCACACTCATTTGCCCTGGCTGGCCCACCACGGGCGGTGGCCGGTGGGCGAGGAATGGCTTTACCAGTCGTGGTCGGCGTCCTATTTGCCGCTGTTCCAGGTGCTGCGCGAGCTGGCCGACGAGGATCGCCGCGGATTGATCACCCTCGGCATGACGCCGGTGGTCAATGCTCAGCTTGACGACCCGTACTGCCTCGACGGAATGCACCACTGGCTGGCCAACTGGCGGCTGCGCGCGGCCGAGGCCGCCAGCGTGCGGTCACTGCCGCGGTCGAAATCGACCGGCCACCTGTCGTGCACACCGGAAGCATTGCGCGCCTTCGGTATTCGCGAGCTCAATGAGGCCGACCAGGCGCTCGAGGACTTCGCCACACTGTGGCGCCACGGCGGCAGCCCCTTGTTGCGCGGACTGATCGACGCCGGCACCGTGGAACTGCTCGGCGGCCCGCTGGCCCACCCGTTCCAGCCGCTGCTTGCCCCTCGGCTGCGCGAGTTCGCGCTGCGGGAAG
>JAVROZ010000754.1:0-2618 GCA_032162485.1 Mycobacterium sp. | reverse complement strand
GCGCCGCGGCCACCCCCAGCGCTGTCGCCCCCACGCTTTCGGTGATTTCCCAGCTGTCGTTATCGGTTCGCACCATGCTCACGCCCTCCCATCGTCAAGACCACGTGGCAAAAATACGTGAGTTGCTTGTGAGACAGCTGTACGTCGTGAGCAAGTCCTTATCGCCCTGACGCCACTCGGCGACTCTGCCTCGATGCGGTGGTCGTCAGTACGACAGTCTCCGCCAGAACCAGTCGCGAGTCAGAGCGGCGACCACGTTGGTGTCATCGCGGTCGGAGTACAGGCTCATGTGGCTGACCGCGGGGAGTACCTCAAGTTTTTTGAAGGGCGAGGCCACCTGGTTGAACGCCGCGATCTCCAGGTCCCATGCGGTGATGTTGTCACCTTCGGCCACGACCATCATGACCCTCTTGTCCAGGATGCGATCCAGGAAGCCGAAAACACAGTAGTTCAGCAGCAATTCGGCCGATTCCGTCGTTGCTCCGGAACGTATTTCGCGACCCGCCGTCGATGGTGGCCGCGCACCGCTGGCATCTGGCGGTCGAGTTCAGCAACTGGATCACCGCGTACGCGCGCGCCGCTACCCGCGACCTGTCATGACGCTGGTCGTCGAGAACAATTTGGTCCGTTCAGCACCCACCCGCGCCGGATGCGGCATAGGTGCGGCTGATCAACGGCTCGTCGTAGCTGGCCTCGCCCGCCGTCCGTCGCACCGTGTCCGCCACGATCCGCGCGCGGCCGGTCGGCACCAACGCGATAACCGTGCCTCCGAAGCCGCCGCCGGTCATCCTCGCGCCCAGCGCACCGGCGCGCACCGCGGTGTCGGCGAGTAGATCAATGTGTTCGGTGGTGATACCGAAGTCGTCACGCATGGACCCGTGGGAAGCCGTGAAAATCCGGCCTGCGCTATTGAAATCCGAATCCTCCAGTGCTGCAGCGAAATCCAACACCCGCTGATTTTCGCTCAGCACGTGACGGGCTCGGCAGGCATCGATCGGATCGGTCACAGCACCCAGCGCTGCCAGCCCGCGATCCTGCACATCGCGTAACGACGACACACCCAGATCGGCGGCCGCCTGTTCACACGACGCCCGTCGCGTCGCGTACTCGCCACCGGCGTGCTGGTGTCGGGCCCGGGAGTCGATCAAGAGCAGCGTGACATCGGAGGCATCGGGGTCGAATGTCACCGGGCGCACGGTGATGTCGCGGAAGTCGATCAGCAGCGCGGTCTTCGGCTTCGCGAACAGCGCGGCCATGTGGTCAAGCAAACCGGTCGGGGCACCCACGTAGTCGTTCTCGGCTCGCTGCGCCAGCCGGGCCTGATCGACTTCGCCCAGCCGGATCCCGGCCGCGGCGCCAATCGCGCCCAGCGCCGCACCCACCAGCGCCGCCGACGACGACAGCCCCGACCCGATCGCGACGTCGCTGGTGACCGACATTGTCCCGCCCGGCACCGGATGGCCGGCGACGCCTAGCGCCCAGATCGCCCCGGCCACATAGGCTGCCCACCCGGTCACATCCCCCGGCGCGGTGTCGAGCCGGATCCGCACCGAGCCGTCGGCGCGATCGCTGCGCACGGTGATCGCGTCGGTGCTGTGGGGCTCGAACGCAACGACGGTGCGCTGCGGCAACCCGATCGGCAGCGCGAAGCCCAGGTTGTAGTCGGTGTGCTCACCGATCAGGTTTACCCGCCCGGGTGCGGCGTAGCGGACGGTCATGACCCCAGCTCACGTATTCGAGCGGCTACCGCCTCCGGGCTGATGTCGCTGATAAATGCGTCCATCGCCGACTCGGCGGCCGCCAAGTGTTTCAGTTTGGTGGCGCTGCGCCGAATGGACATCAGCTCGACGTGAAAGTAGCCGTCCCGCTGGGCATCGGTGTCGGTGAATTGGTGCAGCGCCGACATGTACGGCAGCGCAGACGAATACATTCGGTCAAACCTTCGCAGCAGGTCACTGTACATCCGCGCGAACCCGTCCGACTCCTCGTCCGACAGCTCAGTAAGATTGCGCATCAATCGATTTGGGTATATATGCACCTCTACCGGCCAGCGGGCAGCGAACGGCACGAACGCGGTGAACAGCTCGCTACGCGCGACGATGCGGCGGCCATCAGCGACCTCACTTGCCAGTAGGTCAGCAAACAAGTTGGTACCGTGCTGTTTTCGATACCGATGGGCCTGGCTCAGCATGGCCGCAGTGCGCGGGGTCAGGTAAGGGTACGCGTAGATCTGGCCGTGCGGGTGGGCCAGTGTCACCCCGATTTCCTCGCCGCGGTTCTCGAAACAGAACACCTGCTCAACCTCGGGCTTCGCCATCAATTCGGCGGTGCGGTGCCGCCACGCCTCGACGACCAGCCGGGCGTGGGCCGGGTTCAGGTCCGCGAACGACCCGCTATGTTCGGCGGAAAAGCAGATCACCTCGCAGCGGCCGTGCCCAGCCCGTCGATCGAAGCGGGAGACGAGCCCGTCACTCTCGAGCGGACCGGCCGAGCCGGGTCCGGCAAGACTGGGGAACCGATTCTCGAAGACGACGACGTCGTACTCGGGGGCGGGCACCTCGCTGGTCAGTCCGGTCGGTCCCGGACACAGTGGGCACCGCTCGGGCGGCGGCTTGTAG
>JAVROZ010000753.1:0-2587 GCA_032162485.1 Mycobacterium sp. | reverse complement strand
TTACGGGGCGCTGAGCACCAATGCTCAACTGCAGCAGAACTTTTTCAGCCCGATCGAGGGATTCGACGATGTCGCCGGAGCGCAGCAAGCGGGAAAGCCGAGCACCATGTCCGGGCTGCGGTCGGTCAGTGACCTCGAGTTCACCGTCCGGCTCAAGGCTCCCACCATCGACTTCATGCTGAGTCTGGGGCACAGCGCGTTCTATCCGCTGCCGTCCTGGGCATTTCGGGACATGGCGGCGTTCGGCCGCAACCCGGTCGGCAACGGCCCCTACCGGCTCGCCGACAGCCCCGACGGGCCGGCGTGGGAACACAACGTCAAAGTCGACCTGGTCGCGAACCCCGACTATCACGGCAACCGCAAACCGCGAAACAAGGGTCTGCGGTTCGAGCTCTACGGCAATCTGGATACCGCGTACGCCGATCTGCTGTCGGGCAATCTCGATGTGCTGGATACGATTCCGTCGAGTGCGCTGTCCATCTACAAGCAGGACCTGGGCGGCAACGCGATCAGCGGACCGGTCGCCGTCAGCCAGTCGCTCGACACACCGTTGCGGCTGCCGCATTTCGGCGGGGAGGAGGGCCGGCTGCGCCGGCTGGCGATCTCGGCCGCCATCAACCGACCGCAGATCTGTCGGCAGATTTTCAACGAAACCCGCAGCCCCGCTCGTGATTTCACCGCCCGATCGTTGCCGGGGTTCGACCCGAACATCCCAGGAAACGACGCGTTGGACTTCAACCCTGGCCGAGCCCAGCAACTTTGGGCGCAAGCTAACGCCATCTCGCCGTGGAATGGGCGATACGCCATCGCCTACAACGCCGACAGCGGTCATCAGGAATGGGTCGACGCGGTGGCCAACAGCATCAAGAACGTGCTGGGCATCGACGCGGTCGGCGCACCGCAGCCTACCTTCGCCGGATTCCGCACGCAGATCACCAACCGCACCATCGACACCGCGTTCCGCGCCGGTTGGATCGGCGACTATCCGTCGATGATCGAGTTCCTCGCTCCGCTGTACGCGACCGGCGCCGGATCCAACGATGTCGGATACGCCAGCCCGGAGTTCGACGCGGCGCTGGCGACGGCCGAGGCGGCCCCCGATCTGCACGAGGCCGATGTCCTGGTCAATGTCGCACAGCGAATCTTGTTGCACGACATGCCCGCGGTGCCGCTGTGGTACTACATCAGTGTGATCGGCTGGTCAGCTTCGGTCAGCAACGTCAAGCCCACCTGGAACGGTCTGCCCGATTACGAGAACCTCGTCAAGGGTGAGAAGGCCTGAGATGGGTTGGTATGTGTTGCGCCGGATCGCTCTGATGGTGCCGGTTTTCTTGGGCGCCACGCTGCTGATCTACGGCATGGTGTTCCTGCTGCCCGGTGACCCGGTGGCCGCGATGGCCGGTGACCGGCCGCTGAGCCCCGCGGTGGCCGCCCAACTACGTGCCCAGTACCACCTCGATGATCCCTTTCTGGTGCAGTACCTGCGTTACCTGGGCGGCCTGCTGCACGGTGACCTCGGACGGGCTTACTCCGGCCTGCCGGTCAGCGCGGTTCTGGCACACGCCTTTCCGGTGACTATCCGACTGGCGTTGATCGCGTTGATGGTGGAAGCGGTGCTGGGCATCGGGTTCGGCGTGATCGCAGGACTGCGTCAGGGCGGTATCTTCGATGCGTCGGTGCTGATCACCGGACTGGTCATCATCGCGATCCCGATCTTCGTTCTGGGGTTTCTGGCCCAGTTTGTGTTCGGGGTTCGGCTGGGGCTGGCGCCGGTCACGGTGGGCGGCCGGGCGACTTTCGGGAGGCTGCTGCTGCCCGGAATCGTGTTGGGGCTGGTGTCATTCGCATACGTGGTGCGGTTGACCCGGTCCGCGGTGGCCGCCAACGCGCACGCCGATTACGTCCGCACCGCCACGGCGAAGGGATTGTCGCGGCCCCGCGTGGTGATGGTCCACATCCTGCGCAACTCGCTGATCCCGGTGGTGACCTTCCTGGGTGCCGACCTCGGGGCGCTGATGGGCGGAGCCATCGTGACCGAAGGGATCTTCAATATTCACGGCGTGGGCGGCGTGCTCTACCAGGCGGTAACCCGGCAGGAGGCGCCGACGGTGGTGTCGATCGTGACGGTGCTGGTACTGATCTATCTGATCAGCAACCTGTTGGTGGACCTGCTCTACGCCGCGCTGGACCCACGGATCCGCTATGCATAAGCGCCCGAAATTCATTGTCGCCGCGGCGCTGATCCTGCTCATCCTGATGATCGCGGCGTTTCCGGCGCTGTTCACCGGCGTTGACCCCACGTATGCAGATCCCGGCCAGAGCATGCTCTCCCCGTCAGCGGCGCACTGGTTCGGCACCGACCTGCAGGGCCACGATATCTACGCGCGCACCATCTTCGGGGCCAGGGCCTCGGTGGTCGTCGGCCTGGGCGCGACACTGGCGGTGTTCGTCGTCGGCGCGGCGTTGGGTGCGTTGGCGGGCTTCTACGGGGGCTGGGTCGACGCATTGGTGTCGCGTATCACCGACGTCTTCTTTGCGTTGCCATTGCTGCTGGCCGCGATTGTGCTGATGCAGGTCATGCACCACC
>JAVROZ010000752.1:0-3025 GCA_032162485.1 Mycobacterium sp. | reverse complement strand
CACGCAGCGCCACCGGGATTCTGGACTACTGGTTGGTGCACGACGGCGACGAGGCAGAGATCGACGGTGTTTCGGTGCGGTCCATACCGCTGTTGATGAGCGACCCGGCCGCCACGGCCGAGATGGTTCGCGCCGGGATCGACATTGCGGGCGTGGCGGTGTGACCGATCCCAAGCACCCGATTCCGCCGGGCCCCCAACCACCGCCTGCTGGCGAGCACGGCAGCGCCGCCGCTCTCGAAATCCTGCCGGTCACCGGACTTCCCGAGTTCCGACCAGGCGACGATCTCGGCGCCGCTCTCAGTGCGGCCGCGCCGTGGCTGCGTGACGGCGACGTAGTGGTAGTCACCAGCAAGGTGGTGTCCAAGTGCGAGGGTCGACTGGTGCCCGCCCCCGAGGACGAAGAGGCCCGGGACCGGTTACGCCGCAAGCTGGTCGACGACGAGGCGGTGCGGGTACTGGCGCGCAAGGAACGCACGTTGATCACCGAGAACCGCTTGGGATTGATTCAGGCAGCGGCCGGGGTGGACGGATCCAACGTCGGGCGTGGCGAATTGGCGTTGCTACCCCTGGACCCGGACGCCAGCGCCGCGGCGCTGCGGGCCGCGGTGCGCGAACGGCTCGGCGTCACCGTCGCCGTGGTCATCACCGATACCATGGGGCGGGCCTGGCGCAACGGCCAGATCGATGCCGCCGTCGGCACGGCGGGTCTGGCTGTGCTGCACAATTATTCGGGTGCCGTAGACCGACACGGGAACGATCTGGTGGTCACCGAGATCGCCGTTGCCGACGAGATCGCTGCCGCGGCCGACCTGGTCAAGGGCAAGCTGACGGCCATGCCGGTGGCGGTGGTCCGCGGGCTCAACCCGGCCGACGACGGTTCGACGGCCCGACATCTGGTGCGGGCCGGCGAAGAGGACCTGTTCTGGCTGGGCACCGCCGAAGCGCTTGACCTGGGTCGCCGGCAGGCCCAGCTGTTGCGCCGCTCCGTGCGGAACTTCAGCGATGAGCCGGTGCCGCCGGACCTCGTCGAGTCCGCTGTCGGCGAGGCCCTCACCGCACCGGCCCCCCATCACACCCGTCCGGTGCGCTTCGTGTGGCTGCAGACCACCGGGATTCGGACCCGGCTGTTGGACCGGATGAAAGACAAGTGGCGCAACGACCTCACCGGTGACGGCAGGCCCGCCGACTCTGTCGAGCGACGGTTGGCACGCGGCCAGATCCTCTACGACGCACCCGAAGTCATCATCCCGATGCTGGTGCCCGACGGCGCGCACAGCTACCCGGACGCCGCCCGCACCGGCGCCGAGCACACCATGTTCACGGTCGCGGTCGGGGCGGCCGTGCAGGCGCTGCTGGTGGCGCTAGCCGTTCGCGGGGTGGGCAGTTGCTGGATCGGGTCGACGATCTTCGCCGCCGACCTGGTTCGTGACGAGCTTGAGCTGCCCGCCGATTGGGAGCCGTTGGGGGCCATCGCGATCGGCTATGCCGATGTTGCCCACGGAGCCGCCGGGTTGCGTGACCCGGTCAGTGTCGCGGACTTGTTGATCCGCAAATGAAAGCCTCGGCGGGCGAGGTCGTTGCGGCCAGGGGCTTTGCGGGCAAGGCCGCCGCGTCGGCCGACAAGATCCGCGGCGGTTACTACACACCCGCGCCGATCGCACGATTTCTGGCCGGCTGGGTGGCGCACGCCGGACCGAAGATCTTGGAGCCCTCGTGCGGCGACGGCCGCATCTTGCGTGAACTGGCCGCCCTCAGCGGCCAGGCGCACGGAGTGGAACTCGTTGCCGCCGAAGCCGCGAAGGCGCGCGAGTTCGCACCCGTCGACACCGCGAATCTGTTCACCTGGTCGGGTGCGGGCGGCTGGGATGGAATAGCGGGCAACCCGCCCTACATCCGGTTCGGCAACTGGGCAGCCGAGCAACGCGACCCCGCTCTGGAACTACTGCGGCGAGAAGGTCTGCGCCCCAACAAGTTGACCAACGCCTGGGTCCCATTCGTCGTTGCCAGCACCACATTGGTGCGCGAGGGTGGCCGGGTGGGGCTGGTGCTGCCCGCCGAGTTGCTTCAGGTCTCCTACGCCGCGCAGTTGCGCGACTTTCTGGTGAGCCGTTTCCGGGAGATCACGCTGGTGAGCTTCGGCCGGTTGGTGTTCGACGGCGTGCTGCAGGAGGTGGTGCTGTTCTGCGGTGTGGTCGGCGGTGAAACAGCAGGCGCCCCAGCGCACATCCGCACGGTCGCGCTACGTGATGCCGACGCGCTGGCCGGCGCGGACCTCGATCGGGGTCCCTTTCCGGTCGAGTCGTTACCTGCGCTGCTGCACGAGAAGGAAAAGTGGACCGGGTACTTTCTCGATCCCGCTGCGGCGCTGACCCTTCGCACGCTCAAAGGCTCCGACGCCATGATCCCGTTGAGCCGCGTCGCCGAGGTGGACGTGGGCATCGTGACCGGACGCAACAGCTTCTTCACCTATACCGATGCGCAGGCACGCGAACTGGGTTTGCTCCCACACTGTGTCCCGCTCGTTTCGCGCAGCACTCAGCTGTCCGGTCTGCTTTACGACACCGATTGCCGCACTGGCGATATCGGTGCCAAGCACCGAACCTGGCTGCTCAATGCCCCGGCACAGCCGAGCGATCCCGCACTGATCGCGCATATCGATGCCGGCGAAGCGGCCGGGGTGCACCTGGGCTACAAGTGCTCCCTGCGCAAGCCGTGGTGGACCACGCCGTCGCTGTGGGTTCCAGACTTGTTCATGCTGCGCCAGATTCACCGCGCCCCGCGGCTGACGGTCAATGCCGCGGCGGCGACAAGCACCGACACCGTGCACCGGGTGCGCGTGCGCCCCGGTACCGACCCGGCCGCTCTGGCCGCGGTCTTTCACAACAGTGCGACGTTCGCGTTCGCCGAGATCATGGGCCGCAGTTATGGGGGCGGGATCTTGGAGCTGGAACCCGCCGAGGCCGAGGAGTTACCCATTCCCGCGCCGGCATACGCCGACCCCGACCTGGCCTCCGACGTAGATC
>JAVROZ010000751.1:0-4499 GCA_032162485.1 Mycobacterium sp. | reverse complement strand
CTCGCGGCTGAGTTTGGGGCCGGCCAGAGTCTTCCGGCGGGCCCGTGCCTCGGACGACGTCAAGGGCGCCGGCGCAACCGGGCCCTTCTTCTTCGCAGTCCGTCGGGCCTGGTCGCGTTTGGGCGTGGGCCGGCCCTTGGGGCCCGTTCGCGCCGCGCGCGACGCTGCGTCTGCCGCACCGGAATCCTGGTCGGGCGCAACCGGCGCATCGTCCCCGTCGGCCCCGCTTTTTCCGTAGCCCTTGTTGCGGCCCAGCAGCTTCACAGTCGCCAGGTTACTTCGCCTGCGCCCGGCGGTTGAATTGCGTCGGTTATGCCTGCGCCAGCATGCCCGGTAGACCTACGCTGGCCAGTAATGAACGGCTCGCCACCCTCGGATGATGCTGCCGGGGGTTTGGGCCCCGGCCGCCTCCAGCTGCCCGCGATGCGGGTGCTGGTGGCTCCCGATTGCTACGGCGACAGCCTCTCCGCCGTGGATGCCGCGGCCGCAATCGCGACCGGCTGGACCCGCTCACGACCGGGCGATTCGTTCATCGTTGCCCCGCAGTCGGACGGCGGCCCCGGCTTCGTCGAGGTGTTGGCCAGCCGGACCGGGGGACTGCGGCGGCTGCGCGTGTCCGGGCCGCTGGACACCGATGTGATCGCCCAGTGGGTTTATGACGAGAGTTCTCGGACCGCCTACCTGGAATGCGCGCAGGCCTGCGGGCTGCCGTTGCTGGGTGGCCCGCCGACGCCGGAGACCGCGATGGCCGCCCATAGCAGTGGGGTCGGCCAGCTCATTGCGGCCGCGCTGGAAGCCGGCGCCGGGCGGATCGTGGTCGGGCTGGGCGGCAGTGCGTGTACCGACGGCGGGCAGGGCATGGTCAACGAGCTCGGCGGCCTCGACACGGCCCGCCAATGGTTGGGCAGCGTCGACCTGATCGCGGCTTCCGACGTGGAGTACCCGCTGCTGGGTCCGTGGGGTGCGGCTCGGGTGTTCGCACCGCAGAAGGGGGCCGACGCCGCCACCGTCGCAAAATTGGAAGTCCGCCTAGAAGGATGGGCGCTGGTGCTGGACACCGTCGCCGGACGCGACGTGAGCGCCGAGCCCGGCGCCGGCGCCGCCGGTGGTATCGGTGCGGCGCTGCTCGCCCTGGGCGCCCGGTGTGAATCCGGGGCGGCCATCTTTGCCGAGCTCACGAATTTTGACGACGACCTGGCCGACGCGGACATGATCGTCACCGGTGAAGGCCACTTCGACGAGCAGTCCCTGCACGGAAAGGTGGTCGGCGAGATCGCCGCGGCCGCCCGTCCGCTGGGTATTCCGGTCATTGTGCTGGCCGGCCAGGTCTCCGTGGACAAATCCACCACCCGTGTGGCGGGCATCATGTCTGCTCTGGCCATGTCCGAATATGCAGGTTCGGTGCGGTTGGCGCTGGCCGATGCGGCCAACCAGCTGATGGGATTGGCATCTGAGACGGCGGCGCGACTCGGGAATAGCGGTCCGCCGGGGTACCGTTGAGGAAGTGGGGTTTCCCCTGAGCAGGCTCGGACTGATGCAAGCCAGTTTTTGATCCATACTTGGCCCATCTTTGACTGAGCTGGGCGGACCCTCCCCGACCATGAGGCATGTAGGAGAACTAATGACGGTGCAGAACGAGTCGACCACCCAGACCCACGGTGCGATCCTCACCGAGGCCGCTGCCGCTAAGGCGAAGTCCCTGCTGGAGCAGGAGGGGCGCGACGACCTGGCGCTGCGCATCGCAGTTCAGCCAGGTGGGTGTGCGGGGCTGCGTTACAACCTCTTTTTCGACGACAGGACGCTGGACGGCGACCTGACCGTGGATTTCGGCGGCGTCACGCTGACGGTGGACCGGATGAGCGCGCCGTACATCGAGGGCGCGTCCATCGACTTCGTGGACACCATCGAGAAGCAGGGTTTCACCATCGACAACCCGAACGCCACGGGTTCCTGCGCGTGCGGAGACTCCTTCAACTGACCGGGTAGCTTCGGGCCGGCTGCGGTCAAAACTGTCCCGTGGTGCGCAGCACGTACGAGCACACCAGGATGTCGCCACGCTGGAATAGCACCTGCGCAATGCCCTGCATCTGACCGCGTGCCGGTCCTCCGGCGGCGGGTGTCACCTGCATGCTGAACAGTACCTGGGCCTGGTACTGCGACAGATACACAATCTTGTCGATCGTCGTCACCGCGACGTCGGAGAACTGCTTGCGGAACGCATCGCTGCTGAGTTTGGCCAGAGCCTGGTCGGAGCGTTTGTCCTTCACGCTGTCGTATAGGCCACACAGGGAGTTGCGGACGATGCCGTCGATGTCCCGGTGCGAGAGGGAGTTCAGGTAACTCTGAATGGCCGTCTTGGCCGAGCCCTCGTTGAAGGCGCTGCCAGTGTTGGCGCCGTTGGTGCGGACCCCGTAGACGATCGCCGTCGTCAACGCTGCTACCAGCGCAATCGCCAGCAGCGTGCCGATCAGCAGGCGCTTGGGCCGCCGCTTGCGGTAGGAGCCTGATGCCGGGGGACCGGTGGGGGTGAAGGCCGGTTCGGTACCGCTGAGATGGTGTGGAAATTCAAGTGTCTCGGGCTCGTTTGGGCCGCTCTGCGGGTACGGCTGCGCTTGCTGAGCTCCCTCGGCGCCGACCGCAGGGTTTGGCGGGTGCGGACCGGCCATCGATTTTCTCCTACGCTGGGGGATGAGGCGACGAGCGGATGCCGTCTGAGATGCAGTGCGGCAACCAGATGAGTTCTCTGAGCAGGCTAGCGCAACGGCTCTGGGCCGCCTCGCATGTCGGCCTTGCTGCGACAGCGTTGGTCGGCTGGCTGACGTCATGAGAGGCTGAACGGCCTTACCAAACGAAGGGTAGAGATTTAGTGACCATCGCGGTGACCGGTTCTATTGCGACAGACCATCTGATGCGCTTTCCCGGGCGATTTTCCGAGCAACTGCTGCCAGAACACTTGCAGAAGGTGTCGCTGAGCTTCCTGGTCGACGACCTGGTGGTGCATCGCGGGGGTGTCGCCGGAAACATCGCCTATGCCATCGGCGTGCTGGGCGGTGACGCGGCACTGGTGGGCGCGGCCGGCGACGACTTCACCGATTACCGGAATTGGCTGCAGGAGCACGGCGTCAACTGCGACAACGTGCTGATCTCCAAGACCGCGCACACTGCGCGTTTTGTCTGCACGACCGACACGGAGATGGCCCAGATCGCGTCGTTCTATCCCGGTGCCATGTCGGAGGCCCGTGAAATTTCGCTGGCCGAGGTGGTGAAGAACATCGGCACACCTGACTTGGTGATCATCGGCGCCAACGACCCGGCCGCCATGGTGGTGCACACCGACGAGTGCCGCAAGCTGGGGCTGGCCTTTGCCGCCGACCCGTCCCAGCAGCTGGCTCGGCTGTCCGGCGACGAAATCAAGCAGCTCATCGATGGTGCCAGCTACCTGTTCACCAACGACTACGAGTGGGATCTGCTGCTGTCCAAGACCGGCTGGACAGAGGCCGACGTGATGGCCCAGGTGGACCTGCGGGTGACCACCCTGGGCGCCAAGGGGGTCGACATCGTCGACCGCGATGGAAACACCTTGCACGTCGGTGTGGTGCCGGAGAAGAGCCTCACCGACCCCACCGGCGTCGGTGACGCGTTCCGGGCCGGTTTCCTGACTGGCCGCAGCGCCGGGTTGAGCCTGGAGCGGTCGGCCCAGCTGGGTTCGCTGGTCGCGGTGCTGGTGCTGGAGTCGACCGGGACCCAGGAGTGGGAATGGGACAGCTCGATCGCGGCGGCCCGATTGGCCAGCGCGTTCGGTGACGAGGCGGGCGCCGAAATCGCCGCGGTGCTGGCCTAGGTGGCTGTAGGGATTCGCGAGCAGTCGATGCGAATCTCTAGAGCTCGACCGGATACTGCGGCTCGCTGATCTGCGGGACCACGCTGTGCTCGACGAAGATCGCGTGCCACAGCATGAAGATCAACACCGTCCACAGCCGGCGGCTGTGATCGCTGGTGCCTAAGCGGTGCTCGTCGAGCATCCGGCGCACGGCTGCGAGATCGATCAGGTGACCGGCCTGCGACGAGCCGACCATCTCGTAGGCCCACTCCTGTAATTCGCCGGCGCGCAGCCAGTGCCGGATTGGGACCGGGAAACCGAGTTTGGGCCGATGCAGGACGTGGGCGGGCACGATGGGCTCCAGCGCGCGCCGCAGCGCGTACTTGGTGGTGGTGCGGGTGATCTTGGCCTGGTAGGGCAACCGCGACGCCACCTCGAATACCTCGGGATCCAGGAACGGTACCCGTAGCTCCAGCGAGTTCGCCATCGTCATCTTGTCGGCCTTGACCAGGATGTCGCCGCGCAGCCAGGTGAACAGGTCGATGTGCTGCATGCGAGCCACCGGATCCCAGCCGGCCGAATCGGCGTACACCCGTGCGGTCACATCGGTGTGGGTCCAGTCCTCCCGGAACCCGGGCAGCACGTCGCGTAGCTGTGCGTCCGAGAAGCTGCGGGCGTT
>JAVROZ010000750.1:0-8293 GCA_032162485.1 Mycobacterium sp. | reverse complement strand
ACGTTCCAACACCTCTGGCAGCAGGTCGGCGCCAATATCGGTGAGTACCAGAGCTATCCGCGACTGGTCGGTGAGACGGGCGGCAAGGACTTCGTGGTCGCTCACGCGTCGGCACATCCGGATGTGTTGCGGACGGCGTTGATCCGTGGCGCGTTCGACTATCAGGGCCAGAAATGCTCTGCGGCTTCGCGGGCCTTCATCCCGCATTCGATATGGCAGCGGATGGGCGACGATTTCCTCGGTACGGCCGCCGAGCTGACTTACGGCGACGTCACCGATCTGTCCAACTTCGGGGGCGCCCTGATCGACCGTCGGGCGTTCGTCAAGAACGTCGACGCGATCGAGCGGGCGAAAGGCGCCGCCGGCCTCACCATCGCCGTAGGTGGCGAATATGACGACAGCGAAGGCTATTTCGTGCGTCCCACCGTGTTGCTGTCGGACGACCCGACCGACGAGGCGTTTAGGACCGAGTACTTCGGGCCGGTGCTTTCGGTGCACGTCTATCCCGACGAGCAGTACGAGCGGATTCTCGACGTCGTCGACACGGGATCCGGGTATGCGTTGACCGGAGCGGTGATCGCCGACGACCGCAAGGCCGTGTTGACCGCCCAGCATCGGCTACGGTTCGCGGCGGGCAACTTCTACGTCAACGACAAGCCGACCGGGGCGGTGGTGGGGCGTCAACCGTTCGGTGGTTCCAGGGGATCGGGTACCAACGACAAGGCCGGATCGTTGCTGAACCTGCTGCGGTGGACTTCGGCGCGCACGATAAAGGAGACCTTCGTCCCGGCCACCGACCACACCTATCCCCATATGGGACAAGACTGATGGCGGGCGTGTTCGCGCACACCGTACGCCCGGCCATGCTCGCCGCCGGCCGGGCCGACGGGCTGCGACGCGTGGTCGAGCGTTCCACCGTCACGCGACGGGTGGTGCGCAGGTTCGTTCCGGGGGACGACCTGGACGCGGTACTGGATGTCGTTGCCGTGCTGAGGGATTCCGGCCGCTACATCAGCATCGATTATCTCGGTGAGAATGTCACCGACGCCGACGGTGCCGCAGCCACCGTGCGGGCCTACCTTGACCTGCTCGATGCTCTGGGCCGCCGCAGCGATTGCGCAGCCGACGGGGTGCGGCCGCTGGAGGTGTCGGTCAAACTGTCCGCACTGGGACAGGCCTTGGCTCGCGACGGCCAGAAGATCGCGCTGGACAACGCGCGAATCATCTGTGAGCGAGCCAGTCAGGTAGGCGCCTGGGTGACGCTGGACGCCGAGGACCACACCACCACCGAGTCGACGTTGTCGATCTCGGATGATTTGCGGGTCGAGTTTCCCTGGCTCGGCTCGGTTTTACAGGCCTACCTGCGGCGCACCCTGGGCGATTGCGAAGCACTCGCCACCGTGGGCGCTCGGGTTCGTCTGTGCAAAGGCGCCTACGACGAGCCCGCGTCGGTGGCCTATCGGGATGACCGGGATGCTCCTGAGATCACCAACTCCTACCTGCGCTGCCTGCGGGTGCTGATGGCGGGCCGCGGATATCCGATGGTGGCCTCGCATGACCCCGTGATCATCGACGCCGTCGCCAACATGGCTCGCGAATCAGGCCGGGACAGAGACAGTTTCGAGTACCAGATGCTCTACGGCATCCGTGACGACGAGCAGCGGCGACTGGCCGATACGGGCAATCAAGTGCGCGTCTACGTGCCGTTCGGCAACCAGTGGTACGGGTACTTCATGCGACGGTTGGCTGAGCGTCCCGCCAACCTGGCGTTCTTTCTCCGCGCGCTGGCCAAGCAGTAGTCTCCGTCGGCTGTGGGAAGCAGGTGTTCGCAGGCGCTCACCGGGTCCGGGACGCACCGCGCGCCGGCCGCAGCCGATCGCTGGCGAAGCCACGCACCACGTGCGCGCTGACGAACTCAGCGACAACGGCAGGATCACCCATGTCACGTATCGGTGAGGCCGTGCTGAACAACGAAAACAGGATGCGCGCGAACCATTCACCGGCTGACTCGATATCGAGGTCTTTGCGCACCTCGCCGGTGAGCTTGGCCGCCGAAAGATGGGGTGCGAAGAAGTCGATACATTCGCGCAACAGCACCGCGGCATCCTTGGTCAGCAGCAGGCTGATCGCATCCTCGTCGAAGTAGTCCTCCGACGCGATCGCCCGCCGCGCCTGGGTAACGAAAACCGCTGCGTTGGACAGCTTTTCCTCCAGCGAGCCACCGCGGTCCATAGCTCTGGACATCTCGCGGTAGAACTGCTCGGAGGCATGTTCGGCACAGGCTTCCAGGATTTCGCCCTTGTCCCTGAAGTACTCGTAGATGGTGCTACGCGAAACACGTGCCTCTTTGGCGATGTCGACGATCGTGGTCTTCAGCAGACCGTGCTTGCGGAAACAGGCGTACGCGGACTCGAGGATCAGTTCACGGGTTTCGATCGCTTGGGCCGACGTGGAAGCTTGTGTCATCACAGCACCTAGCCGGCGTTGGCCAGGATCAGCCCGCTGGTCGGTACACCGGTCCCCGAAGTGACCAGGACGTGTTCGACGTTCTCGACCTGGTTATAGGAGGTGCCGCGTACCTGGCGGACACCCTCGGTGATGCCGTTCATGCCGTGGATGTAAGCCTCACCGAGTAAACCGCCGTTTGTGTTGATCGGGAACTCGCCGCCCAGTGACAACCGCTCGATGGTAGCGAAATCCTTGGCCTCGCCGCGCCCGCAGAAACCGAGTTCTTCCAGCTGGGTGAACACGAACGGCGTGAAATGGTCGTAGATGAACGCGGTTTGGATGTCCTGGGGTTTGAGCCCCGAATCGCGCCACAGGCGATCGGCGACGACGCCCATCTCCGGAAGCCCGGTGATGTCGTCGCGGTAGTAACTCGTCATCATCTCGCCGTTGGCGGCCGCGCCCTGGGCCGCAGCGGTGATGATCGCCGGCGGCTGACGAAGGTCCCGCGCACGTTCGGCACTGGTGATCACCAGCGCCACGCCGCCGTCGCTCTCCTGGCAGCAGTCCAGCAGACGCAGGACCGGCTCGATGATCCAACGCGAATTCTGGTGGTCTGCCAAGGTGATCGGGCGCTCGTAGAACCACGCATCGGGGTTTCGGGCCGCGTGCGCGCGGTCAACGACCGCGATCCGGCCGAAGTCCTCGTTGGTGACCCCGTAGGTGGACATGTACCGCTGGGCGTGCATCGCGACCCATGCCGCCGGAGTGATCAATCCGAACGGCGCGTAGTGCGCCATGAACAACGGTGTCTCGGCGCTGGTACGCCCGCTTCCGCCGAAGCGGAAGCCGGAACGTTCGTTGAAGGCACGCCAGCACACCACCACGTCGGCGACACCGGTGGCGACCGCCATCGCGGCGTGCACCACGGTGCCGGCGGCCGCACCGCCGCCGTGATGCACGCGGCTGAAGAAGCTCAAGTCACCGATGCCCACGTTGCGGGCGATGTCGATCTCGTCGCTGGAGTCCATGGTGAACGTGACCATGCCGTCGACGTCACTGGGCGCCAGTCCGGCGTCATCGATTGCGGCACTGACCGCTTCGCACGCCAACTGCAGTTCGCTGCGACCGGACTCCTTGGAGAACTCAGTCTGACCGATTCCGACGATTGCCGCCGCGCCAGGCAGTCTGCTCATGCTTGCCCCTTTGCTTCATCCTTTTCGAGGCCCTCGTCGAGCAGGCTGAGCACCGCCGTGCCGGATACGTGATTGCCGAGGCTGTTGGCGCCCTGAAAGGACACCTCGACGAATTTCTCACCTTCCTGACCGGCCGGGCCGCCGGTGGATTTACCGGTCACCGTGCCGGTGAAGCGCAGCGGATCGTCCGGAAAGGCAGGCGCACCAAGACGAATCGAGAGGTTCTTGACCATTGCCTGGGGTCCGGCCCAATCAGTCAGGAACCGCACACAGTACCCGTTTGTGGTCAAGATGTTCATGAACAGATTCGGTGAGCCCTGCTTTTTAGCGTAGTCGCGATCGTGGTGCACCGGCATGAAGTCGCGAGATGCGATCGCGCCCGCGACGATCATCGTTGTGGTGATCGGGATTTCGAGAGGGGTGAGCTCGTCACCCTCCGAAATATCCTGCCATTGCAGGGTCTTCCGGTAGCGGCTGTCGGTGGTCGTCATGGGAGTCCTTCCGAATATGTCGCGCCGAGGCGGGCAAGCTGTTGGGACGCCGGACCCAGGGCGAGCTCGTTGTGCTTGGCCCACAGGAAGTAGCGGTGCAGCGGATAGGTCGTGTCGATGCCGATGCCGCCGTGGACTTGCTGCGCGGTCGCGGCAACTCGAGCGCCGGCTTCGGCGGCCCAGAACTTTGCGATGCGGGCCGCCCGGTCGGCGGGTTGCCCGTCGGCGACCAGCCACGCCGCATGCCAGGTGGTCCACCGGATCGCCTCGACATCGATGAAGCCGTCGGCCATCCGCTGCTGTACGGCCTGGAAGCTGCCGATCGGCCGGCCGAACTGCTCACGTCCGGTGGTGTAGTCGGCGGCGATGCGTAAGGCACGCTCCGCGACACCGAGCTGGATGGCACACAGTCCGATCAGCGCTCGGGTGTAGAGCGAGTCGATCAGCCGATCGCCCGGTAACTTGTCCTGTTCGGAAACCACTGCACCGTCGAGGAATACGTCGGCGTGTGGTTCCCGGTTGGTGGTCTTGACCGGGCGAATCTCGACGCCGTCGGCCTGCGCCGCAAGCAGAAACAGGCCCACCTCACCGTCCTCACCGCCAGCTATCGAAGCCGGGATAAGCACGGTGTCGGCCAGTGTGGCGGCCGGTACCAGCTCCTTGGCCCCATCGAGCCGCCAGCCCGCTCCGTCGCGTTGCGCGATCGCCGCGGGCACTCTCGGGTCCGAGCGGCCAGGTTCGGCCAGTCCCGCCGTCAGGATGCGTTTTCCGGCAACAACATCCGGCAGAAACCGTTGCTGCTGCTCCGGGCTCCCGTGTCGGGCGATCGGATCGGCGCCGAGCACCAGCGTCGCGTAGGCCGGCACCGGAGCAACGCTGCGGCCGACCTCGGCCAACAGGACCCCGAGTTCCACAAATCCACCGCCGTTACCGCCCAGCGACTCCGGCAGTGCGGTGCCGAGGAGATCGGCAGCGGCCAATTCCTTCCACAGCCCCTCGTCGTAGCGGACCTCAGCCGCTTCCAGTTCAGTGAGGCGCTCGGGGGTGGCTCGGCGCTCGAAGAGCTCGCGCGCGAGCTTGGAAATGGTCTCCTGCTCCTCGGTAAATGAGAAGTCCATGACGCGCCGCCTAACCGCTCGGCCGGAATTGATGCAGCACGAGGTCACCGCTGGCCCCGTCGAAGGTCTGGAAGTAGACCGCGACGGGCATGCCGACCGTCACATCGCCCGGGTCGATGTCGGTCAGGTTGGACACCAGTCGCACGCCCTCCTCGAGTTCCACCAGGGCGACGACATAGGGGTAGTCGAAGAACGGGAAGCGGGGTTGGTGTGGCATCACGTAGCTGTAGACGGTGCCACGGCCGCTCGACTCGATGGCCTCCCACTCCAGCGAGCGGCAGTGCGGGCACATCGGGCGGGGTGGGTGGCGCAGCACGCCGCAGCCACTGCAGCGCTGGATCAGGAGTTTGTTGTCCCGTAACCCATTCCAGAAGAACTCGGTGTCCGAACTGATCGCCGGCGCCAGTCGGGCCGCCATCAGCGGGCCGGCTTGAATCGCAGCACCCGGAACCGCTGTCGCCCCAGCAGCTCGCCGTGCTGGTCGGTGTACGTGGTCAGCCAGGTCAGGAAGAATCCGGTACCCAAGGCGGTCTTCTTCTCGTCGGATGCCGACTCGTATACCGTCGTCGCGCTGATCACGTCGCCCAGCCGGGGATAGCGTTCGATCTCGAATTCCGAGTTGGTCGCCACCGTGCTGGTGTAGCCGGCTTCGTCCAGGAATGCCGTCGGATTGGACTTGATCTCCATCGGGGCGCCGCCGCGATCGCCGATTCCTTCGAGTTTGGGAGACGGCATCGTCCAGGTCTGCAGCATCACCGGCGGCGAGACGATTCCGCCGAATCTGGATGTCGCCGCGTATTCCGGGTCGATGTAAACCGGATTGAAGTCCGCGAGTGCGTATGCCCAGTGCCGAATCATCGGCTGGTTGACCGGATCCGGAGCCACCGAAGGCCTCCCGGTGCCACCGGTCGGCTGGTCGACGAGCGCTCGCACCTTGGCCTGCAGCTCAGTCTCTGTCTGTTGTTCCACCGAAACCTCTGCCTTCCTTATTATTTCGTTGTAGCCCGGAGGTCACGCGGTGCACGTGGCATCCCCAAACCGGCCATTGCGATGATGTCCCGCTGAATCTCGTTGGCGCCGCCGCCGAACGTGTTGATGACCGCTTGCCGGTACGCGGTTTCGAGCGCGCCCCGAAGCGGGGCCGCGGCGCCGCGGCGTACCCCGTTGCCGTCGAGCACTTCGAGCAGCTGTGCGGCCACCTGCTGGGTGAGTTCGGTGCCGAACACCTTGGCTGCCGACGCTTCGCCCATGTTCAGAACGCCTTTGGTCATCGCCGCATTCACCCGGAGATTGATGAGTTTGTATGCCGCGACCTGTGCCTCGACCCGGGCCAGGGCGAGCTGCACCCAGGGCTGGTCGATGACGCGGCCGCCGTCGAGTTCGGTGGTGGTGGCCCACTCCAGGGTTTTCTCGAACAGCGGCTCGAGTGCGCCGAGGGTGCCCAGCGCCGCGCGTTCGAAGTTCAGTTGAGTGGTGATCAGCTGCCAGCCTTGGTTCTCTTCTCCCACCAACGCGTTCACCGGGACCCGCACGTCGTCGTAGAACGTGTAATACGTGGAGATGCCCGGCATCGTTTGCAGCGGCTGCCAGGAGAATCCGGGGGACGAGGTGGGCACGATCAGGATCGATATCCCCTTGTGCTTCTTGGCGTCCGGATCGGTGCGGACGGCCAGCCAGATGTAGTCGGCATAAGCTGCGCCGCTGGTGAACATCTTCTGGCCGTTGATCACATACTCATTGCCGTCCCTTACCGCCGTGGTGCGCACCGATGCCAGGTCGCTGCCGGCGCCGGGCTCGGAGTAGCCGATCGCGAATTCGATGTTGCCGTCCAGGATCGCCGGCAGAAACCGCTGCTTCTGTTCCTCGGTACCGCACTGCATCAATGTCGGACCCACGGTATTGAGTGTCACCAACGGTATCGGCGCGCCGGCCCGGCGGGCCTCCTCGCCGAAGATGTACTGTTCGATGGCCGAGAAGCCGCGTCCGCCATATTCTTTGGGCCAACCAACGCCGAGCAGGTCGGCCTTCGCCAGCGCGCGCACACAGTCCCGCACGCCGGGACCGCCTTCGATCTTGTCGCCGATCGCGGCGACGCGTTCGGGCGTCATTACCTGCGCCAGCGTGGCGCGCATCTCTGCGCGAAGTTGTTCTTGCTCAGGTGTGAATTCGAGTTCCATTGGCTCAGGCCCCCAGCCGTACCGGCATCCGTTTCACCCCGGGCACCATCGTGGCCTTCATCCGGTCGACGTCGCCGACCAGTTCGAGCTTGGGGAACCGGCGCAATAACTCCTCGAACAACACGGTGGCCTCCAGGCGCGCCAATTGCGCTCCGATACACGAATGTTCGCCGCAGCCGAACGCGATGTGTGGGTTGGGATGACGCGTCACCTTGAATTCTTCGGAGTCGCTGCCGAATACGTCCTCGTCGCGATTGGCTGAGCCGTAGAGCATCGTCACCACGTCGCCCGCACGAATCAGCTGGCCGCGAATCTCGATGTCGGTCGTCGCGACGCGCGACATGCTGACCACCGGGCTGTTCCAGCGCAACATCTCCTCGATCGCGACAGGGATCAGCGCCGGGCTCTCGAATAGTAGGCGGCACTGGTCGGGGTGGTTGATCAATGCCAGGGTGCCCAGCGCGATCAGATTGCGCGTGGTTTCGTTGCCGGCCACCAACAGCAGGAACGAAAAGTTGAGTAGTTCCTCGTCGGTGAGCCGGTGTTCATCAATCTCGGCCTCGGCCAGCACCGACAGCAGGTCATCGCGCGGTTCCTCGCGGCGGAGCGCGATCAGTTTCTGGAAGTACGCGAAGAGTTGGCCGATCGCCACGAACGGGTCGAGCTCGATCTCCGGGTCGGCGGTACCGGTTGCCGCGTCCGACCAGACCCGGAACTGCTCCCAGTCTTCTGCTGGGGCACCGATCAGTTCGGCGATCATCCTCGTCGGCAACGGAGCTGCGATCTCCTCGGCGAACTCGTGCACCGAACCGGGTTCAACTTGGTCGAGAATGCCGCGCACGATCTCACGGATCTTCGGCTCCAGC
>JAVROZ010000749.1:0-4530 GCA_032162485.1 Mycobacterium sp. | reverse complement strand
GCAAGGCCTATTACCGAGACCTGTTTATCGACAACACCATCGACAATCCCGACCAGCGAATTCAGCAGGACATCGACATCTTCACCGCCGCCAATACTGGGGGCACCCCGAACATGCCGGCCAACGGGACCACTCAAACGTTGCTGTTCGGCGCCGTCAATGCGGTCGCATCCGTGGTCTCTTTCACCGCGATCCTGTGGAACCTGTCCGGAGGATTCGATGTATTCGGGCTTGTCATCCCCCGCGCAATGTTTTGGACCGTCCTGGTCTATGTGCTGATTGCCACGGTGGTCGCGGTCTGGTTGGGTCGACCGCTGATCGGGCTCAGCTTCAACAACGAGAAGCTCAACGCCGCCTTTCGTTACGCGCTGGTGCGCCTGCGGGATGCCGCGGAGGCCGTGGGCTTTTACCGCGGTGAGCGCGCGGAACGGGCGCAGCTGTGGCGGCGCTTCACCCCGATCATCGACAACTACCGCAAATTCGTTCGCCGGTCGATCATCTTCAACGGCTGGAACTGGTCGATGTCGCAAATCATCGTTCCGTTGCCGTGGCTGATCCAAGCCCCACGCCTCTTCAACAGCCAGATCAAGTTTGGCGACGTGACCCAGACGGCGGCCGCGTTCGGCCGAATTTCCGATTCGCTGTCGTTCTTCCGTAGTCAATACGATGCCTTCGCATATTTGCGGGCGGCAATCATCCGGTTGCACGGGTTGGTAGAAGCCAATGAGCGCGGCCGTGCGCTGCCGGCGGTGCTGGCCACGTCCAGTCAGGACGGCTCGGTTGAGATTGAGAACGTCGAAGTCCGCAAGCCGGACGGCGACCGCCTGGTCGACCCACTTGACGTTCGGCTCGAAGCCGGCCATTCGCTGGTGATCACGGGGAGCTCGGGTGCGGGCAAGACGACTCTGTTGCGCAGTCTCGCCGAATTGTGGCCCTACGCGTCCGGGACGCTGCGCCGACCGGGTGGCGAGAACGAGACGATGTTCCTGTCGCAACTGCCGTATGTGCCGTTGGGGACGCTGCGCTCCGTGGTGTGCTACCCGAACTCGGCGGACGACGTTTCGGACGCGGAGTTGCAAGAAGTCATGACCCAGGTGGCGCTCGCCCCGCATATCGCCCGACTTGACGAAGAGCACGATTGGGCAAAAGTGCTCTCGCCCGGTGAGCAACAGCGGGTCGCCTTCGCGCGAGTCTTGCTCACCAAACCGAAGGCCGTCTTCCTCGACGAGTCGACCTCGGCGCTCGACCCGGGTTTGGAATACGCGCTGTATCAGTTGGTGCGCAGTGAGCTACCGGACTGCGTCGTGGTCAGCGTCAGCCACCGACCCACGGTCGAACAGCATCACGACCGTCAACTCGAACTTCTTGGCGGGGGGCAATGGCGGCTGGGGCCGGTCGATAAACAGCCCGCCGGGGTTTAGCGCGCCTTCGCTCCCGCTGCCGCGTGCGCTCCGGCGCTGGGCCTCAACGCGCCTTCGCTCCCGCTGCCGCGTGCGCTCCGGCGCGGCGCCCGAAGAACGACCCCTCACCCAGTTGCGTCCCGCTGGCGTATCCCTTGCCGTCCTGGGCGATATTTGATGCAGAGGCGCCGGCGGCGTACAGACCAGCCACCACCGATCCATCCGCGCGCAGCACTTCGCCGTCCACCGATACGGCCAAGCCGCCCATGGTGAATCCGGAGTACATCGCCCGACCCAGCGACAGGTCGAAGACCGCCCAAGGCCCTTTGACTTGTGGCGCAACATATTCCGGTTGCTTGTGGAAATCCGGATCCTCTCCCCTGGCGGCAAATTCGTTGTACCGCTCCAGTGTTGCTGCCAGGTTTCCCGCCGGGATTCCCAAGGCGGTCTCCAGCTCGTCGATGGTCTCGTGACCGTCGAGGAACCGGATCAGCGGCATCTCGGGCATCTGCATGTGATCTTCGTCGACGATCAGGTAAGCGGTCTGCTCCGGTTGTTCCAGCACGAATGCCGAGGTGCGCGAGTGGTAGGAGTCCTCAGCCACAAAGCGCTTGCCGTCCTTATTGACGACCACTCCGGTCAGCAGCACTGCCGGCGGGTAGGCGGCCGCGGTGATGAACAACTCGTTCATGTTCTTGGTGGCCCCACCGGCCGAGACGCCCATCCGGATGCCCAGTCCGTCGTCATTCGGGTTGCCCAGGATGTAGGGCGCCACCAGGCCATGGTGTTTGGTACGGCGCTGTTGGCCCAACGCCGGAGTGTGCTCAGCGACCATGTCCGGGTTCATCACGAAACCACCGGCAGCGATCACGACTGCCTTAGCTCTGATTGCGCCGGTATCGCCGAAATGCTTCCAGGCGACGCCGACCACCGCACCCCCGTCGTCCACGATCAGGTTGGTCACCCCGGTCTCGTAGCGAATCTGTACCGCGAGTTCGTCGGCGCGTTTGACCAGCAGGTCCACCACCATGGCTGCGCCGCCCAACTCGCCGGGCACCGGCACGGAATGCCCGCGCGGCGCCGGCTCAGCCTGCTCGCAGAAGGGCCACACCTTCTCGTTGCCGGTGTAGCTCAGGCCCTCGGTGCCGGGGGGGACGACCACTTTCCCGGGGTAGAAGCTGCGCTCGAACTCAAAGCCCAACGCCTCGAGCCAGTTGAAGTGCTCGACGCTGTCGTCGCAGTAAACGCGAATTTTGTCGAGTTCCGGTTCACGCGAGACCGCTACCAGGTACTTGTACATCTCCTCGGGCGAATCGGGATGACCGGTCGCCGCCTGGACTGCCGTCCCGCCGCCTAAGTAGAAGTGGCCTCCAGCCATGGAGGTGGTTCCGCCGGCCGCGGCGGCGCGCTCGAGCACCAGTACCCGGGCGCCCGCGGCGGCTGCCGTGACCGCCGCGCAGCCGCCGGCGATACCGAAACCGATGACCAGCACGTCGACCTCGTCCGACCAGGACTCCACCGTGTCCGCCTTGACCGTCACTGGGATGTCGGTGCTCACCGCTTGCTCCTATTCGATCCTTTTTGTTCCTGCTTGATGTAGTCGTAAAACGCTTTTATCTCGGGTGACAAGTACGCAATCTCCAGGAACGGCACTCCCGCGTGTGGCGCTGACACGTAAGCGAATTGAAGGCCGCCGGGCATCACGCCCTGCTGCACCACCGGGGCGCCACGGCCAGCCGCATCGTCGAGTGCGGCCTGGAATTGTTCCGGGCTTTCGGCCTCCACGCAGATGTGGTGCAAGCCCGGTCCATGGTCGCGCAAAAACTCACTATAGATGTTCTCCCCATGGACCGGTGCGATCAGCTCGAACTGCATGTCACCGAGGTAGCTCAGCGAGATGCCCGCGACGAAGTCGGCAGGCGCACCGCGATAGGTGCAGGTATCGGGAGCGAAGTGCACATCGGGTATCCGCACCCACTTCCGGACGCCTAAGAGGCCGGTGAGGGCCGTTTCGGTGGCGTCGAGGTCTGTCGTTACCCAGGCGATCTGAATGGGTGACTGAACGAGAAGGTTCATCGCCTCGCAGAATATCCCAGCCGCACGGGCCGGCAGAAGGGCCCACACTGACCTGGAAAAACTTTGCCGTGGCCAGCCGCGCGTCAATGGCGACACCGAGGTGAACACGTTCTAATTCGGGTTCACTCCGCCGCGCTGGGCGATGGGCGCTGACCCAGCATCTCCACCAGCAGGCGGACCTGGGTGTCGAACACGCTGCGCGGGTCGGTCAACGTGTCAGCACCGTACTGTCCGAAGACCTCCAGGCTGATCGCGCCTAACACTCCTGCCCAGAGCAGAAAACACTTGACCATGACGCGGTCGTCACCGGGAAATCCGAAATCGTGCCGAATTCGTTCGAAGTCCGACGACGTCGGTTGCGACGCAGCGTCACTGGTCAGCATGATGTCCCCGGTGGTGATCCCCGCCGCGAGGGCGTCGAATAAATTCGCGACAACCCGAGTGCCGACCCCGACGGTGCGATCCGCAGGTGCGTGGTACCCGGGCACCGGGCTGCCATAGAGCAGCGCCCATTGAGCGGGGTGCGCGACGGCCCATTCCCGCACGGCGTGCGTGATGGTCAGGACGTCGTCACTCCACACGTCGGTGGCGGTGTCGTCGCGGGCTTTTTTCACGCTGTCGGCCAAATCCGAGTAGGCATCCACTACCAGCAGGGTCAACAGCTCGTCTCGGCTGGCTACATACCGGTAGACAGCCGAGGAGACCATGCCGAGCTCGCGGGCAATCGCGCGCAACGACAATCCGGCTGCACCGTGGTCCGCCAGGTGGCGCCGGCCAAGTTCCACGATTTTCGCTTCGATCTGCTCCCGCGAGTCCTGCCGGCTGCCCACGCGGCCAAGTCTGACACGACCGAGATCACCGCTCTTGCTTTTCGGTCACGGTTATGGCACTGTAATTGATAACGAGAGCACCGCTCTCGCACCTTTGGAGGCGGCATGACCACGCAGTATCAGGAACCTAATCGACTAGAGCGGGCCGGGAACACCTTCATCCGCTGGCTGGCCGAACTGGGAATCAGCATCGCCGGCACCAGGGCGCTGCAGGTCCGAGGACG
>JAVROZ010000748.1:0-4757 GCA_032162485.1 Mycobacterium sp. | reverse complement strand
CAGAAGCTGGGACCGACCACGGTGTAGGCCACCGGCAGATCAGCCACGGTAACGCTCAGTTCCCGCAACGAGGCCACCGGTCGCAGCAGGTTGACGCCACCCATGGCCAGCGCGAATCGCTCTGGGCGTGCCTCGACGAACTTGCGGGCGGTCACCGAGGGCTTGGCGAGGTTGTCCATCAGGATGGCCTTGCGAACCCCGTGTTCGTCCATCTCGTCAAGCAATTCCGAGAGGTCTACCGGGTCGAACATCGACTGGGGACCCTTGAAGTAGTCGTCGCGGACTCTCTTCATGAACTCGGGTTGTACTTCTGTTTCACCGAAGTGCACGTTGACCAGACAGTCCATGGCGGGCCGGGGACCCGGCCGCGGAGCGGGTGTAGTCATTGTTTGGTCCTTGCGGTCTGCGCGGCTTCATGTTTGGCCCACCGGTAGTCAGCCTTACCGTTGCCCAGGCGACGCACCTTGTCGACAACGATAAACGCCTTGGGCACCTTGAACCGCGCCAACTCGAATGTGCAGTGCGTGCGCAGCGCATCTATGTCTAGTTGGGGATCCGCTTCGGCGCTGTCGCGCAACTCGATCAGCGCCACTATTTCCTGTCCCCAACGCTCACTGTCGCGGCCCACTACCAACGCATCGGCCACGGCGGGGTCCGCCCGAAGTACCTCTTCGACCTCTTCGACGAACACCTTCTCCCCACCGGTGTTGACCACCAATGAATCTCGGCCGAAGAGCCGCAGTGTGCCGTCGGCATCCACCGAGGCACGATCGCCAGATATCACCACCCGCTGCCCGCACACCACCGGGAACGTCTTATGGGTCGCGGCCTCATCGTCGAAGTAGCCCAACGGGATACGACCGGTGCGGGCCACCCAGCCGACCTCCGGATCGCCGGGGTCGAGGAAGCGACTGTAATTCTCCGACAGCACCAGACCACCCGTCCGGAACGTGAAGGTGTCGGACTGGGTGCCCTGCTTGCTGTGCCCGAACCCCATGTTGCCCGTCTCTGAGGAGCCGTAGCCGTTGATCACCGTGATGTGGGGCAGGTACTTCAGCAGAGCCTGCTGATGTTTGACGTTGGTGGCCGCGCCGCCGGTGCCGATCGCGAACAATGCGGACAGGTCGTAGCTGCGCCGGCCGAGTTCGTCGACCAGTGGCGCCGCGTAAGCATCGCCGACCATCGTCATCAGACCGACCTTCTCGCGTTCGGCGATCTTAAGCACCGCCGCTGGGTCGAACTTTCGCTTGGTGTCGTACAGGACCGCCGTCTGCCCGGTCAGGATGGCCGAGAACGCGGTCCACAGGCCGGCGGCATGCATCAGCGGAGAGACCGCGTACCACGGTGAACCGGCCCGCTGCACTCGCTGATGAATATCTGCGACGCTTGCGTGGTCATCTCCGTTCATCGACGCAACGTACATATCGGCCTGTCGCCACAGCACCCCTTTGGGTCGACCGGTCGTGCCACCCGTGCAGATCATCAGCAGGTCATCGGGGGACGGCGTGTTGGCGTGATCGGAATCACCTTGCGCCAGAGCCTCTTCGAGAGTGACGGCACCCGCGAGCTGCGGACAGTCACTGCCGTCGTCGATCGAGATCAACAAGTCGGCGCCTTCACAGGCCAGCACGTCGGCGAACTTTGCGCCCAGAGATCGGTGGTAGATGATGCCACGCGGCCTGACGTAGGCCAGCAGCTCGGCCACTTCGCGCGGGGTGTAGTAGTGGTTGACGTTGACAGGCACAACTCGCGCCTTCAGGCAGGCAATGACCATGTCCGGATACAGGTCGTTGTGCATGACGAGCGCCACCCGGTCCTGGCCGCACTCCCAGTTGCTGAGCGCATCCCGTTCGGCATGTGCGCCAAAACCCTTGTCCGCCAGATAGTTGGCCAATCGGCGGGTTCGATCCGCGGCTTCGGCGAAAGTGCTGCTGCGCGTGCCGCAGATCGTCATCACCCGATCGGGCACGGCGTCGGCGATCGCGTCCAGGACCGCTCCGATCGGCCATTGCCTCATCGGTGTGTTAAGCCGATGCCGAGACGTTCACACCCAGCAGGTCAAGCGCGTTGTCGCGCATGACCTTTCGGGTGTCTTCGGCACTGAACTCCGGGAATTGCGGAATGTCGGCAATGAACGCCATCGGATCGGCAAGCCCCTCACCGTGCGGCCAGTCCGAGCCGAACAGGATCTTGTCCACACCGATTGTCTCGGCAAGCAGCTTGACGTCGTCCTCGTAATAGGGCGCAATCCAGACGTTGTTCCTCAGCTGCGCCACCGGGTCTTCTTTGAAGTGGTACGGGGCGGTGTTGGCGGCCTTCTTGAGCCGCTTGATCAAGCGATAGACGAAGTAGGAGCCGTTCTCGATGCTGACCACCTTTAACTTGGGATGACGGGTGAATACCTGGTGCACGATCATCGATGCCATCGAGTCGTGGATCGCCCGGTCGTCCATGAGTACCTGGTCGAGCGGATCCTTCTTGCCGAATCCTTCGAAAGTGGCCTTGCCGCCCCACAAAGCGTTGATCGCCAGATAGCCGCTGTCGCTGAGGTGGAAACCAACCGGGACACCGGCTTCGGCCAGTCGCGCCCAGACCGGGTCGTGCAAAGGATCACCCAACGACCGCGGCTTTACCACTCCGGGCACCGGAGCGGGGCGCACCAGCACCAGCCTGGCACCCTTGCCAAGCACGAACTCCACCTCCTCGAGGGCCTTTTCCGGGTCGGCCAACGAAATGATCGGGGCCGCGATGATCCGGCCATCGGGACGGTTGAAACCCCAGTCTTCGTCGAGCCACAGGTTGAACGCGTGCAGCGAGGCCATCGTGGCGTCGATGTCGTGCTTGAGCGCCTCCTCGACACCACAGGCGAACGTCGGCAACATGAAGACCGTCTCGAGATTCTGGGTGTCCATGACTTTCACCCTGGCATCCCGGTTCTGGTATTCGGGATGGTTGTCCATCCGGTCGACCTTCATCAGTGACGCCGGGTCGACACCCTCGGGAATCTCGCCGCGGAACAGTAGATCCAGACAGCCCGGCTCGATGATCGGGTCGAAGGTCGGGTTCGGGATGAACTGATTGATCTGTTGGCCGATCACCGCAAAGGTGCGTTTGCCGTCGCGGAGCATCTGCACACCGCGGCGCTTGAACTCCTTCGGCAGATACCGAGTGAACGAGTCGATCGGTTCGTAATAGTGATTGTCGACGTCAATGGCCTGGTAATCCAGCGTCGTCATCGTAGACGTCCTCTCAAATCTTCTAGTTCCTCAAGTGTCGTCGCTATGGGCTGCCAACGGCGGAAATTTCGGTGAGCGCTTCTGAAAGAACGCGGTGATGCCTTCAATGAAATCGGAACGCGCCATGGATTCGTGCATCAGCTGCTCGGCCCGTTTGCTCGTGTCGACCATCGGGAGTTCGGCTTCGGCGTAAAGCTGCCGCTTCATCACGGCCAGCGAACTGGGCGCGCAGTTCAAGGCGATGTCCTCGGCGTAAGCCAATGTCAGGTCCATCAATTGTTCGCCCGGCAGCACCTGTTTGACCAGGCCCAACTCGGCTGCCTCCTCAGCAAGAAAAGTGCGACCCGACAGCAGCAGGTCAGCGGCGGCGCCCCACCCGACGAGACGCGGCAGAATCCACGAGATGCCGTACTCGGCTACCAGCCCTCGTCGAGCGAACGAAGTGGTGAACTTCGCGCCTGCGGCGGCGAAGCGGATGTCGGCCATGAGCGCCAGCGACAGCCCGATGCCCGCGATCGACCCGTTGATCGCGGCGATCACCGGCTTGCGCAACTGAGTCAGAAAATACGGATGCTTTTCGGCCACCAAAGCGGTGATGTCGGTTTCGCTCGCGGACTCGACCGATGTCGACGAGATCGAATTCAGGTCGCCCATGTCCGCACCCACGCAGAACGCCCGGCCGCTGCCGGTAATGACTATCACGCGGACACGGTCGTCGGCCTCGGCGTCCTCGAGGCGACGGAAGAACATCGACGTCAACGCGCCGCCCCAGGCGTTCCCGCGTTCTTGCCGGTTGAGAGTGATCAGCGCTACGCCGGCAGCAGAGACCTGGTAGAGCACCGGCTCGCTCGACGCGGTCGGCCGCTCGGCAAGCGCGCTACCGTCGGTGCTCATCAGACCCCGCCCCCTCATCACGCGCGGCTACCACAGCGACCGTCGAAGCACGGCCGCGCAGTACATACTGTATACCTAACGGTACTGCTTTCTGCAATGCGGACCGAGCCCACCACCCGCACGACGGAAGCCTGATCAAACCGGCTGTCGGCGACCACTTTCCGGGGCCGGCTGCCAGCGCTGACGCTTTGCCTACGGTGGTGATTACATAGGCTCGTGCGCACTGCTGCTGAGCCGCTGGAGAGCTAGGTGAGTACCCGCTGAATCTTGACCAACGTCGAACCGGTCACCGCTGACGATCCGCACATCCAGGGTCAGCCCTCCCGATTCCCGACGGCGATACCAGTAACGTTTGAGGCTGTTGAAGGAAGGCACTGATGATAAAAGTAATGGAGGGCATTCGGGTCCTCGAGGTTGCACAGTTCACGTTCGTCCCAGCTGCCGGAGCGATCCTCGCCGTCTGGGGAGCCGACGTCATCAAGGTTGAGCACCCGTTGCGGGGAGACACCCAACGGGGGTTCCTCAATATGGGTGGCATCCAGGTCAATCCGGACCGGCATCCCCTGATGGAGCATCCCAACCGAGGCAAGCGCAGTGTTGGGATCGACGTCTCCACGCCGGGCGGCC
>JAVROZ010000747.1:0-9383 GCA_032162485.1 Mycobacterium sp. | reverse complement strand
CCGGCGACGGTTTCCATCGATTGGGTGGCCATGAGTTCCTCCTCGTTTGGTTGGAGTCATTGTGCCGCGATACAGCCTCGTTTGCTCCTGGCCGTTTCAGCCGTCATTCCCACAGAAAACGACACCGGTCGCGAGCCGCTCATTCTCATCGCGGCGCGTCGCCTAGGTTTGGCTATATTCGTTATATCTAGCATATTGTGAATATAGAACCCTGAACAGGAGGAAAACGATGGCGCCGGCATCCAGAGGCTCCGCCGTCAAAGCTCCCCGCCGCTACCAGTCGGCCTTGCGGGCTAAGTCCGCGATGGAGACGCGTCGAACTATTCTCGATACCGCGATGCGCTTGTTTCTCGAAGATGGCTACGGCAAGGTGACGGTAGGTGCCATCGCGTCCCAAGCCTCCCTCGCGTTACCCACTGTGTATGCGAGCACCGGCGGCAAGGCGGCGATCTTGGCCACCCTCATCGAAGAAGCAATGCAGGACCCCATCGTCGAGGAAACGTTGTCGGCGGTGCGCAAGAGTAAAACCGGCAGCGAGGTCCTAGTCGCCACCGCCCATGGTGTCCGAATAGACAACGAGCGTTACCACGACATCATCGAGGTGATGAAATACGCTGCGGCAGTGGACAAGCGAGCCTCAGAGATACTGGCGCAGTCCGAAGCGGGCTATCGGCAGGCCTTGGGCCCGATCGCACGGCGGCTCCGTGCGCTCAAGGCGCTGCCAACCGGGATGACCGAGGGCCGGGCAATCGATATCCTGTGGTTCCATTTCGGCCCCGAGGCATGGCATCTGCTTATCGCCGGCTGTGAATGGTCATGGGACGACGCCGAGCAGTGGCTGCTCGCCCAAGCTAGCGCGGCCCTCATCGCGCCGCGCTAGCCGAAGAGGATTGGTAATTCGATGGACGGCGCCACCATTTTGCAGCGCGCCCGACACGTCGCCCTGCTCGGCCGTCATCGCGGCTTCTCTGCAGTTTGTGTGCTCAGCCGGCTCCTGCAAACGGGCGAGGTGTCGGCGAATCGCGTCGCCGCGCAGGGTATCGAGAGGGCAACTTCGTCGAACACGGTTGACGCGCGGCGCGAGCGCTCTTGCTGCGGATCGCATCCGTCGACGACTGCGAAGTGGTGACCTCGATAAACGAATTCCCCGGTGGATCAATGGATTTGTCATCCGAATCCGCCGAAACGGTTGTGGTGACCGGCGGTGACGAAACAATCGTCGCCTAACCGGAGAAGGGCGGCAGGTCGATGCCTACGGCCGCGTTCTCTTCGGGCGTGCCTAGAACGTAGCCGTACTCGATGGACGTCTGGATGAACTGTGCCACCTGTTTAGGCGTCCGCGGCTGTGGCGGGTCGCTGGCAGGAATTCCGACGTCAAGGAAGAAGCGGCCCAGCCGTGCGGTGGTCACGACGAGGTCGACGGCGGGTTGGGCGCTGACGTTGCGGTGGGCGTGCATGACATCCCCGGGAATGCGCACATAGTCGCCCGCGCGGGCGTCTCGCCACACCAGTCGGTTCCCGTCGGACACCAGCACCTGATGCTGTCCAGAGAGGATGAAGAAGTCTTCGGCATCGGGATGGCGGTGCAGCGCCACAACGCCGCCCGGTGGTATGACGGCCCGCATCACACAGAATTCCTCTGACCAACTGAGGAATTCGACCGTGCCGCCGAAAACATCGACCGTTGGTCCGGTGGTGTTGTGTGCAAGCTGGGGCAGGATCCCGCTATGGCTCACGTTCGATAGCACCATACTATTGATTATACATACCATATATTCAACTGTGGTAGGCGGCTGCGGCGCCGGTCAGGCGATGAGGATTGCTTCGGCTAATTCGTCGGGGTGGGTCAACAAACCGTTGTGCGTGCCCGGGACGACGATGGGCTGGACACCGATTCGTGCGGCGAATTCGGCCGCCGGCCGGGGCATCGCGCGATCGCTGTCCCCGGTGATGTAGGCGGCGGGGATATCAAGACTTGCCGCGTCGACAGCAAGACTCCCGAGGAAATAACCGCCGGGTTGTGGCGTCATCAGATCGGCCACCAACCGCTGCAACTCTGGTGCGACCCCCTGCATCAGTTCCTGTTGCAGGTATTTAAGCGTCGGTGCGACGGCCCCGACCGGCGATTCGCGGATCGACCGCAGCGTCGCCCGCCGCTGTACTGGTCGGTCTTCGTCGGTAAGGGGTATGCCGCGAATCGGCACGAACGCGTTGTAATAGATGATCTTGCTGACCTGCCGACCCAACACCTGGGCGGCGCCGGTGGCAGGGTAACCACCCCAGCTGTGCGCGACCAAGACGATGTCGTCGAGTTGACGCTGGCGTACGGCGTCAACGACGTAGTCAACCGCGTCGTTGAGTCGCCAGCCCGACGGGTCGTCTCCGTCGTTCAGACCGGGCAATGTCAACGTGATCGCTCGATGGCCTGCCGCGCGGAGCCGCTCGGCAACGGGTCGCCAAGACCAAGCCCCATGCCAGGCGCCAGGAATCAGCACGTGTGTCGACGTTTGTAGCACGATGCCAAAGTATGGGCGGTCCGCCACTGCCACGGAACCACCAAAAAGGACTAGTTTCCCACGGTTTCCGACATCAGGGAGCGCAGCGAAGGCGCGCAAATGGCGGCGATCACCACGCGCCTACCTCGTGTTGTTGAACTTGGTGATCGCCTCGTCGAGGCGCTGCAGCGCTGACCCGTAACCGGCGAAGTCGCCCTTCTTCTGCGCGTCGCGTGCCGCGCCGATGGCAGCCTGAATCTCTTGCAGCGCCGCGGCTTTGGCGGTCGACATAGTTACGTTGCCGTCGGGAGGCGGCGGCACCGCCGCTGTCGGTGGCGGCGGCCCGGGCCCATTGGACGGCGGGGGTGGGCTGGCCGGCGGATTCGGCGGCGTTCCGGCCTCGGTCGGCACTATGCCTGTTGCGGCGGCAGCGGCTCCAGGCCCGAACAGGCCGGTAAGTGCATCGCCCACCGTCGGGCCGTATCCGATCTTGTCGTTGTACATCATCGCCACGCGGATCAGGCGTGGATACGACGAGGCCGCATCGCTGGCCCCAGGCGAGGCATAGACGGGTTCCACATACAACAATCCGCCCTGAGCCACCGGCAGCGTGAGCAGGTTGCCCCAGCGGATGCGGTTTTGGTTGTCGCGGCCGATCACACCGAGGTCCTGGGAAACCGCCGGGTCGGTGGTGATGGCGTTGTTAGCCAGCTTTGGACCGTTGACGTTGCCTGGAATGGTCAGCACCGTGAGCTTGCCGTACGTCGCGGGATCGGAACTGGCGCTGATGTAGGCGGCCAGGAAGTCTTGCTTGAACCTATTCATCGCGCTGGTCAGTTGATACGACGCCGAATTATCGTTCTTCAGAATGTTTTTCGCGACGATGTAATACGGCGGTTGATAACTGCTGGCGGTCGGATTCGGGTCCAGCGGCACGTCCCAGAAGTCCGAGGTGGAGAAGAACGTCACCGGATCGTTCACGTGATACTTGGCGAGCAGCATCCGCTGCACCTTGAACAAGTCTTCGGGATAACGCAGATGCTCGGCGAGCTCGGGCGAGATGTCGCTCTTGGGCTTGACCGTGCCGGGGAACACCTGCATCCAGGCCTTGAGCACCGGATCGTTTTCGTCCTGTTGGTACAGCGACACGGTGCCGTCGTAGGCGTCCACGGTGGCTTTGACCGAGTTGCGGATGTAGGAGACCCGCTTGTCCGGGGCCAGCCGGTTGAAAGCCACCTCGGTGGAGTCCGCTGTCGCCGATGACAGCGACGTCAGTTCGGAGTACGGATAGTTGTCCAATGTGGTGTAGCCGTCGATGATCCACACCAGCCGCTTGTTGACGATCGCCGGGTAAACGGCACTATCGGTGGTCAGCCACGGCGCCACGGCCTCGACCCGTTGCGCCGGATCGCGGTTGAACAGGATCCTGCTGTTGTTGCCAATCACGTTGGAGAACAGGAAGTTTCGTTCAGCAAACTTCGCCGCGAACACGCTGCGGGATAGCCAGCTGCCGATCGGCACCCCACCGCCGCCGGTGTAGGTGTAGTTCTTGGTTTCGGTGCTGGTCTCGTAGTCGTATTCGCGGTCGGCACCGGTCTTCCCGACAATCGCGTAGTCGGCGCTGGTGTTGGAAATGACGGGTCCGAAATAGACTCGCGGCTGGTCCAGCGGCGCCGGTCCGTCGGACACGATGCTGCCGTTGGCGCCAACTACGTTGACCAGGAACTCGGGGTAACCGCCGTTCTGGTTCGGGTCGTTGGCGATGCCGCGCACGGTGTTGGCCGGCGACGCGATGAACCCGTTACCGTGCGTGTACACGGTGTGCCGGTTGATCCAGTCGCGCTGGTTGTCGGTCAGCCGGTCCGGGTTGAGTTCACGGGCGGCCACGACGAAGTCGCGCAGGTTGTTGTTGCGGTCGATGTAGCGGTCGATGGACAGCTGTTCGGGGAAGTAATAGAAGTTCTTGCCGCGCTGAAACTGAGTGAACGCCGGGCTGACAATCGTCGGGTCGAGGAGCCGGATGTTCGAGGTGGTGGCGCGGTCGGCGGCGACCTGCTGGGCGGTTGCCTGCGTATCGCCGGTGTAGTTGCGATAGCTCACCACGTCCGGCGTCAAACCATAGGCCTGCCGGGTCGCGGCGATGCTTCGGCTGATGTATTCGCTTTCCTTTTGCGCCGCATTGGGTTTGACGCTGATCTGCTCGACGATCAACGGCCAGCCGGCGCCCACGATCATCGACGACAGCAGCAGCAGCACCAAGCCGATCGCCGGAATCCGCAAGTCCTTCAACGTGATCGCGGAGAACACCGCAGCCGCACAGATCACGGCGATGGCCATCAGGATCAGCTTGGCCGGCAGCACGGCGTTGATATCGGTGTATCCGGCGCCGGTGAACGGCTTGCCCCCGCGGGTGTGCGACAGCAACTCATAGCGATCCAGCCAGTAGGCGAGGGCTTTGAGCAGCATCAGTACACCGATCAAAGTGACCAGCTGAATACGCGCCGAGCGGCTCAGCGCACCGGCCCGCCCCGACAACCTGATCCCACCAAAGAGATACTGCGACACCAGGTTCGCTACAAACGCCAGGAAGACGGCGACGAAGAGGTAGCTGAGCACCAGCCGGTAGAACGGCAACTCGAAGGCGTAGAAGCCGAGGTCCTTGCCGAACTGCGGATCCCTGATCCCGAAGTCGCCGCCGTGCAAGAACAGCTGGATCCGTACCCAGTAGCTCTGCCCGACAATGCCCGCCAGCAGGCCGATAGCCACCGGTATTCCGATAGCCACCAGCCGCATCCGTGCCAGCACGACGGCGCGATAACGCGCCACCGGATCGTTGTCGTTGCTCGGGACGAATACCGGACGGGTGCGGTAGGCCATCGCGAGCCCGGCGAACACGATCCCACCTACCAGCAGCCCTGCCACCAGGAACACCACGATGCGGGTCACCAACACCGTGGTGAACACCGAGCGGTAGCCGAGTTCACCGAACCACAGCCAGTCGACGTACGCGTCGATCAGGCGCGGACCGGCCAGCAGCAGCACGATCACACCCAGTGCGATCAGGATCAGAATCCGGCTACGCCGAGTCAGCTTCGGCATCCTTGCGGTGGGCCGCATTCCCACTGGCTACGCTCCCCTGCTCAGTTTCCCCGACGGTCATAACTGTACGCATCTCGCCGAACTAGCAACTCGGCGTCGGCCGGGCTAGCAACTCGGCGTCGGCGCCCCGGACGTCATCGCGTGCAAAGCGTCCACGGCCGAGCCGAGCGTGTCGACCTTCATCAGCTTCAACCCGGTCGGAATGTCGGAGACCGCCTCATAACAGTTCTTTGCGGGCACCAGAAACACCGTGGCACCGGCCGCGCGCGCAGCGGCCATCTTGTGCGTGATCCCCCCGATGGGACCCACCTTGCCCTCGGAGCTGATGGTTCCGGTACCCGCGACGAACGTCGAACCGGCCAGGTCGCCTGTGGTGAGCTTGTCCACCAAGGCGAGGCTGAACATCAGTCCGGCAGACGGCCCGCCGATGTTGGCGAGATTGAAGTTCACGGAGAAGGGCGCCCATGGTGCATCCAGCACCCCGACGCCCAGGAATCCGTAGTCGCGATCCTTGTTGTTGCCCAACGTGATGTCCACCACGCCGGGCGGCTCGTTCTTGCGGCGGTAGTCGATCGTCACCACCTGGCCGGGCTTGGTGTTCTTCAGCAACGCCGTGAATTGTTCGACGTTTGCCACCGGCGTGCGGTTGACCGCATCGATGGCATCACCGGGCTTCAATTTGCCCGCGGACGGGCCAGGATCGCTGACCGAAGCGGCGGTCACCGCTTCCGGATATTTCAGGAATCCCAAAGCGGCGTACTCGGCGCTGTCCTCGGAGTTCTTGAAGTCGGCGTTGTTGGCCTTATCGACCTCGTCGCGCGACTTGCCGGGCGGGTAGATGAGGTCGCGCGGCACTAGCTGCTCCTGTCCCGAAATCCACAGGGTGAGGGCCTCGCCCAGGGTCAGGTCATCGCGCTGGGACACCGTCGTCATATTGAGGTGACCCGACGTCGGGTGCGTCTGGGTTCCCTCGATCTGCACGACCTGCTTGCCGTCCACCTCGCCGAGGGTGTCGAAGGTCGGGCCCGGCCCCAGCGACACGAACGGCACGGTCACCACCGCCAGCAGCACGCCGAACACCACGATCGGGACCAGCGCGACCATCAAGGTCAAAATCCGCCTGTTCACGCCGTTACCTTAGACGGCTGCGGCCCGGACGGGTTCAGCTGCGAGCGTGACCGTGCACCGCGCTTTCTGTTTCCGCGGTGAGTACGGTTGACCCTATGGCTGACGTGCCTTTCGGCTTCTCCGGTGGAGATGACCCCGAACGCGACAAGCGCGACGAAAACGATCCCGGCTCCGGATCCGGCGCCAATCCGTTCGGGTTTGGCGCAGGCGACTTCGACATGGCCAATCTCGGCCAGCTGTTCACCCGCCTGGGTGAAATGTTCGGCGGTGTCGGTAGCGCGATGGCCTCAGGCAAGGATGCGGGTCCGGTGAACTATGACCTGGCCCGCCAGGTCGCCTCGAGTTCGATCGGGTTCATCGCGCCGATTCCGGCGACGACCAGCACGGCGATCTCGGATGCGGTGCACCTGGCCGAGACCTGGCTGAACGGGGCGACTGCGTTGCCGGAAGGCACCACGAGGGCGGTGGCCTGGAGACCCACCGAGTGGGTCGACAACACGCTCGAGACGTGGAAGCGGCTGTGCGATCCGATGGCTCAGCAGATCTCGTCGGTGTGGGTGCAGTCGCTGCCGGAGGAAGCCAAGAGCATGGCCGGCCCCTTGCTGCAGATGATGTCGCAGATGGGCGGCATTGCCTTCGGTTCGCAGCTGGGCCAGGCACTGGGCCGGCTATCCCGAGAAGTGCTGACGTCAACAGACATCGGTCTGCCGCTGGGGCCCAAGGGGGTGGCGGCGATACTGCCCGACGCGGTGGAATCGTTCGCGGGTGGCCTCGAGCAACCGCGCAGCGAGATCATGACGTTCCTGGCCGCCCGCGAGGCCGCCCATCACCGCCTGTTCAGCCATGTTTCGTGGCTGCCCAGCCAGCTGCTCGGGGCGGTGGAGGCCTACGCGACGGGCATGAAGATCGACATGAGCGGCATCGAGGAGCTGGCCCGGGATTTCAATCCGGCATCGCTGGCCGATCCCGCCGCCATGGAGGCGCTGCTGAGTCAGGGCGTGTTCGAACCCAAGGCAACTCCGGCGCAGACCCAGGCACTCGAGCGACTCGAGACGCTGCTCGCCCTGATCGAGGGCTGGGTGCAGACGGTGGTGACGGCCGCGCTGGGTGAACGGCTGCCGGGGGAAGCCGCACTCAGCGAGACGCTGCGACGGCGCCGGGCCAGCGGTGGCCCCGCCGAACAGACCTTCGCGACCCTGGTCGGGCTGGAGTTGCGACCCCGCAAGTTGCGCGAGGCCGGGGCGCTCTGGACGCGCCTCACCGAAGCCGCCGGTATGGATGCGCGCGACACCGTGTGGCAGCACCCCGACCTGCTGCCTGCCGCGGACGACCTTGACGACCCAGCGGCTTTCATCGACCGGATCATCGGCGGCGACACCAGCGGGATCGATAAGGCCATTTCCGACCTGGAAGCCGAACTCGACCGCGAAAGCCGCGACACCGACGACCCCGGCTCCGGGCCTGTGAGTAACTGAGTACACCAGCATCCCTGGCGCGGCATTGTGACACCTCATGGCCCAGGCCGCCGCATGCTTGTATTCGCTGGATCCGGCCATGCCGGTGCTGCTGCGACCCGACGGTGTCGTGCAGGTTGGCTGGGATCCGCGCATTGTGTGTGACCTGCACAACGCCGGCGTCCCGCACCTGCTGGTACGGGTTCGGGAGGCAACCGGGCTGGTCGGACCGCTGGTAATTCCCGGCGCGACCAGCTGCCTGATTAATCACTAAGGGGAAATACCCAGCAGCAGGCGGTCCGTGTGCGCGACGACGAACTCGACGAACTCACCTATGACGGTTAGCGCTAGGCGCACACTACAAGCGAACATAAAGACGACCAGGAGAGCGCTTATGACCGCCAGCGGCCATGATCAACGAACCCGAGAACCCTGGCGGCTCGTGCCGACACCGGTGCTCACCCGCGTGCTGGCGGTCATCGGTGCCGTCACGTTGGCCACGGTGGTCCTATCTGGATGTGCGGGATTGACGGGGAGTTCCGGATCGGCTGGTCCGACCCACAGGGTTACCGCTACGGTGCCCGTAGGCCAGCGCCCGTACCAGGTGGCGGTGGACCCGGGCAGCCACACCGTCTACGTCACCAACGACGACGACGGCACGATGTCGGTGATCGACACCTCGACGCGCACCGTCACCGCCACCGTGCCCGCCGGCCAGCACCCGCACGGGGTGGCGGTGGACCCGGGCAGCCACACCGTCTACGCCACCGACGACGTCGACAACCCGGTGTTGGTGATCGACGCCTCGACGCGCACCGTCACCGCCACCGTGCCCGCCGGCCAGCACCCGTACGGGGTGGCGGTGGACCCGGGCAGCCACACCGTCTACGTCACCAACCACGACGACGGCACGATGTCGGTGATCGACGCCTCGACGCGCACCGTCACCGCCACCGTGCCCGTCGGCAAGGATCCGATCGGGGTGTCGCTGGACCCCGGCAGCCACACCGTCTACGTCGCCAATTACGGGGACAACACGATGTCGGTGATCGACACCTCGACGCGCACCGTCACCGCCACCGTGCCCGTCGGCAAGCACCCGGGCGGGGTGGCGGTGGACCCGGGCACCCACACCGTCTACGCCACCAACTACGGGGACAACACGATGTCGGTGATTGACACCTCGACGCGCAAGGTGACAGCTACC
>JAVROZ010000746.1:0-5238 GCA_032162485.1 Mycobacterium sp. | reverse complement strand
CGACAGGGCGCGGGCCAGGTCGTCGGGCCCGAGATCCAGCGCATCCGGCCCGAGGGCGGCAATCTGGGCAACTTGCTGTGGGTCCCTGACCAGCCAGACCGCCAGCCGCTTCTGCGTTCCGGCCTCGGTGAGGTCGAATCCCGGCGCCTGCCCCGGGGCGCCCAGATGAACCCGCAGCGCGATCGGCCCCTTGCCCGGACGCAGCGGCGCACCAGCCAGCTTGTCCGACCAACGCAACCAGCCGGCACGCGACAGGTGGGTGATAAGCCACAGCTCGCCAGCCTGCAGGCCCAGGTATTTACCCCAGCGTCCTGCCCCGATGACGGTCTGACCGTGGAGAGCGTTGATCGGCGGGTCGAAGGTTTTCAGTACCGATAGCGCGGCGACATCGACGCGGCCGACGGTCAACCCGGCAGCATGCCGTCGCAAGTGGTCAGCCAGCGCTTCGATCTCGGGAAGTTCGGGCACCTGTCCAGTCTGCCGATTGCAATGAAGAGCGGCTAGGTCGGCCCGCGGGTGTTACGCCGGCGTCCCAGGTTGACTATCGCCGGCGATGCTGCCGGAGCCCAGCTGCCCGCCACCGCTGGAGAAGAAGCCGCTTCCGCCTCCGCCATCCGCGAAGGGGACCGCGGCGGGCAACTGAGCGTGCTCATGCAATCCACCGTTGCCGCCCGCTCCACCGTCGCCGAACAAACCGTTGTTTGGGCTGAGCCCACCGTCGCCGTACAGCCAACCCTGGTGACCGCTGAGACCGCTGCCGCTGCTGGCGTCGCCATTGTGACTGGCGCTGCCTGCGCTTGCGCTCGGGCCACCGGGACTACCGGCCGCGAGGGCGGCATTGCTACCCAGCCCGCCAACAGCACTCTGACCGACGACGACCGGGCTCACGCCATTGAGACCGGCGACACTGTCGCCCAGACCCTCGCCAGAACCTTCAATTGCGATGACCGGAGCCACTACAGCAGGGCCGTGGCTAGTCCCGTTACCAGCGGCGCCAGCGGCGCCAAACGGGACATACGGCAGGCCACCCACACCGGCGTTGCCGCCACCGCTTCCCGAGGCGACGTTCTGCACGGCCGGGCCTTGAGCGCCCAATCCGCCCGCAGCCCCGGCTGGGCCGGTACCGATTTGAACGAGGGTGCCGTTCTTGCCGGAATGCAATACCCGCTCATCATGGGCGCCGCCGGTTGTCGACGCGCCGCCAGCGCCGCCGGCGAACGGAACCCCGGTCAGCGCCTGCCCCGGGGCACTGATTGCGGCGGCAGCGTCCTGCATCGGGGTCGAGTTGAGGGCTTCGGCAGCTGCGTACTGGCCGGCGCCGCCGGTCATGAGCTGGACAAACTGCTCATGGAACAGCGCCGCCTGCTGGCTGAGCGCCTGATACGCCTGGGCGTGCGCGCCAAACAACGCCGCAATCGTCGCCGAGACCTCGTCGGCACCCGCGGCCAGCACTGCGGTTGTCGGGAACGCCGCGACCGCGTTCGACGCGCTCAGGCTCGAACCAATACCCGCCAGATCACTGGCCGCTGCGGCCACATACTCAGGAGCGGCGACGACCCAAGACATCGACAACCTCCCGATCGGTCCGAAGCATCGCTTCCCAAGTGACCCAGAGCACAATTGGTACCTAAGTAAATGTTAACCGGTCTCGGGGGGTGGTCGGTGCACTTATTGAAAGATCGTCTAACAACCAGTCCGAATCCGGCCGTCGTAAAGGGCGGAGGGCGTCAGGATTCCGCCCGCAACAGATAGGTATCCATGATCCAGCCGTGCCGTGCGCGGGCTTGCGCACGCAGGGCCGCTATCTGTGCCCCGACGTCGCCCACCGTGCCTGCGACCAGCAGTTCGTCCGGCGTCCCGAGGTAGGCGCCCCACCAGATCCGGGTGTCCGGCGGACAGGTCTGAAATGAACAGTCGGCGTCCAGCATCACCACCGCCGAGCCGGACACGCCCTGGGCGCGCAATTGTCGGCCCGTGGTGACGAGCACCGAGGCACCGATGTCGTTGAGCGGGATGCGGTGCCGCGCCGTCAACGCCTGTATCGCGGTGATCCCTGGGATGACGTCGTAGGTGATGTCGACCTGGGTGGCCACCGCATCCAGGATGCGTAGCGTGCTGTCGTAGAGCGACGGATCACCCCAGGCCAGGAAGGATCCCACGCCGTCGGGCGGGAGTTCGGCGGAGATGGCAGCGCCCCAGATCCGGGCACGCGCGGCATGCCAGTCCGACACCGCCTGGCGGTAATCCGCGTCGGTCGAGCGCGGCGGGTCCGGTAGCTCGACGAATCGGTAGCCAGGGGCACGGATGAAGCGGGCGCAGATCCGCTGCCGCAGTGCCACCAGGTCGCGCTTCGCCTCCCCCTTGTCCATCGCGAAGAACACCTCGGTGGCGTTGAGGGCGTTGATCGCCTGCACGGTGACGTAGTCGGGATCACCGGCGCCGATACCGATGACGTGGATATGCCGACTCAACATCGGTCCTTCCCTTTTCGGTCCGGACGGCAGCATTTGCGTCCTCGCAGCTCAACCTAAATGAAAAGCCAGCACTGCTAGTTGAGACCGCCGGTACCCGGTACCAAGGGTATTGACTATCGGATGTGATCTCCCTAACGTTTTAGGTACCCGATCGAAGGGACGTCAACGATGACCACCGCGGTGCGACCAAGTGGCCCGAGTCGAGAAGAGTTCTCCGAGCGTCTGCTCAAGGGCTCGATCAAGAAGTCCTACGAGCCCGTCGTCGACATTGACTGGGACGCCCCACTGGACCCAGACAAGTTCTTCCTGCCCGCGAAACTGGTTTCGCTGTACGGCACGCCACTGTGGAACGAGATGAGCCGCGAGCAACAGATCGAGTTGTCCCGCCAGGAACTCGTCAACACGTTGTCGGCTGGCATCTGGTTCGAGAACATGCTCAACCAGTCGTTACTGCGGACCATCCTGCACGAGGACCCGACCAGTCGGTCGACCCATTACAAGCTGACCGAACTCGGCGACGAGACCCGGCACATGGTCATGTTCGGCAAAGCCATCGAACGCATCGGCGCCAAACCGATACAACCGCGGCGGTTGCACCGCTACATCATCAATGCGCTACCACTGGCTTTTCAGCGTGGCTCGATGCTGTGGGTGGCCGCCCTGATCGGTGAGGAGATCTTCGACTCCCTGCAGCGGCAGATGATGGACGACCCCGAACTGCAACCAATCATCCAGCGGCTCATGCGGATTCATGTCACCGAAGAGGCCCGACACATACAATTTGCCCGTGACGGCGCGCGCAAGCGGGCCGCCGAGATGCCCCGCATGAACCGTTGGTTCATGGCCAACATCAACGGACTCGGCGGGTACTTCTTCAACTACCTGTTCAGCAATCCCGTGCCCTATGCCCGGACCGGTCTGGACCCCAAGCGGGCCAAACGGGCAGCGCGTACCAGTGCGCACCGCCGCGAGATACAGGTCGCCGGATTTGCCCCGCTGGCAACATTTTTGACCGAGGTTGGGCTTATGGGTCCGATCGGCCGCCGCGCATGGAAGCGCAGCAGGTTTCTGTGACTCCGCCGCCCGGCCTCGCTGAGCATGCGGTAGCGATTGTCGGCGCGGGTACCCGTGGCCGCAGCGTGCAGTCCGCGCTGCAGGCGGTTGGCGTCACCGATGTCGCAATGCTCGATAAGGAGTCCGGGCCGAGCGGCGAAGTCGTTCGTTCGGTGTTCGACGACGGCACCGACACCTGGACGCTGCACAGAGCCGACGGCGCGGTGCTCAGCGCTCACATCGTCATCGCGGCACACCGGCCCGCATTTGTCCCCTGGGCACCGCACTTGGCCGGATGCAACGACTTTCAAGGAGAGTCATTCCACGCTGCGGCGTGGGACGCAAATTTCCATCCGGCCGGCAAGAACGTCGCGGTCGTCGGCACCGACTCCTTCGCGGGTCACCGCGTCGGTCGACTCATCCAGTCAGCCAAATCGGTGGTCGTCTTCCCCCACGCACCGCGGCGGGTTGTCACCGACGTGGAAATGTGGCCGACCAGCGCCAGGCGCTGGCTGCGCCGCCAGGTCCGGCGTACCCAACCGGGACCGGTGATCGGTTCGCCAATTCGCGAAATCAACGCGACGGGCATCCGCACCGTTGACGACGTCGAGCACCCAGTCGACACCATTATCTACGGCACCGGGTTCACGATCCGCGAGGACCAATCACTGTTCGGCGCCGGCGGGCTTACTCTGCGGCACGCCTGGGCGGACGGTATGGAGCCGTTCTTTGGGGTGGCCGTGCACGGGTTTCCCAACTATTTCTTCCTCAGCGGTCCCGATACCTGCGCGCAGGCACGGTACATCGCGGACTGCGTCACCCTCAGGAAGCGCAGTGGGAGCGGCCGCATCGAAGTGCGCCGCAGCAGTCAGCAGGTATTCAACGAACGTGCCCAACTCACGACTAATCCGCCGCCCCCGATTACGTCCGCGTTCGAGGTGTCATCCAGCGCTCCGGACTACGAAGACACCTACGACGGTGCAGCCACGCTCGAGATCGGCGGCACCAGCCATCCGGTGCGCGTGCGGCTCATCGGTCGCCTGGACCCGCTCGACGGCAATTACCACTGGCAGGGAACCATTTTCGACGCCCTGCCGGCGGACTCGCTGAAACGGACGCGGGCGGCCACCCTGTCGGTGGGCGAACGCAGTTCACCGGCCCGGATTGTCGAGCAGACACCGTGGGGCACCCATTCAGTCGCCGGAGTGGGCGCCCCGCCTTACGCCGGGAGCGATCGCTGACGGTCGCCGAAATCTCTGCACCTTGACGCGTTGGACAGCCGTTAAGCTGGGTGAGTCCAGACTGGAGTTTGACCGCGCGCGCCGAGTGGGTAATCGACCGTGGTGGTTCATGCTTCGGCGATCGGCGTAATTCTGGGGTCGGTGTGCCCGATTCATGGATGCGCTTGTGGCATGCAGGCGGCGGGGAAACCGCTCGTCCTGGACTCCGCGGCCGGTGACGCACCACCTTCACGATCGGGGGCGTTAAGCCGAAGATAAACCTTTCTGCCGGCAACGAAGGCGGCAAATTCACTGAAGCAACCGGCAAGGGCAGAGGTTCGAGATGCGGGACATGGGACCGGACGGCACCATGAAATCGGCATGCCGGTTTACGACGTCCCGCTGGCTGCCCGTCAGCATCGGTGTCGCCCAGTGGGGGTCCCTCGAATGAGCGCTATGGCCAAGTCGCCCAGCTCGCTGGTCCTCGCGTC
>JAVROZ010000745.1:0-3163 GCA_032162485.1 Mycobacterium sp. | reverse complement strand
CCCACGATGGTCAGCTCGCCGTCGTAGCCTTCCTGGCGCAGAGTCTCCGCCGCCCTCGTCCCGGCGACTCCCGAACCAACGACCACCACGCGTTTCAGATCGGTCGGCATCGGTCAGTCCTTCACCGTGATCGCCTGGGTGGGACAGGACACTTCGGCGCCCTTCAACTGCCGGCGCAGTTCCTCCTCGGGCTCGTCCTGAAGAACATGAAGCCCGTCTTCCCGCACATCGAACACCTCATGGCAGAGGCTCATGCAAACGCCGTTGCCGTCGCATGTGTCGAGATCGACTGAAACCCTCATCGGACTGCAGCCCTTTCCGCTCCCGCCTCGGCACTCTCGATGCCAACCGTGTTGTCAGGCCCACCGGAGGTTGCCTGGGAGCGCGCACGCTCGCGAGCGGCTTTGGCCACCGGCGAATAGTTCAGGTAGTCGACCGCCATTTGCGTGGACGCCTCGGTGCTGGGGTGATGGCTGGGCCGCATATACCGCACGGGCGTCGTCACAATCAGCTTCCACGGCCCGGGTATCTTGTACTCCCGCGCCGCCCGCCACCAGTCACGCCAGCGCCACTTTCCGTCGATGGTCGGGTCATTGCTCATCAGGTATCGGGCTCCGGCGATCCACCAGCCGACGAACAACGGAGCGGTCGTCAACATGGAGAACGCTCTGATGAAGTAGTTTCCGGACACATGCTGGTAGACGTCGTAGACCAGCGAGCGGTGCTCGACTTCTTCTGCGCCATGCCAGCGCAGCAGATCGAGCATCATGGGGTCGGCGCCCGCGTAGTCCAGACCTCGGTTGGTCAGCACCCATTCGCCCAGCATCGCGGTGAAATGCTCCAAGGCGGCCACATCGGCCAGGCGCCGATACAACCACCACCGTTCCATGGCCGGCGGAAAGAACTTGGGTGGGTCCCCTAGCGCCGCTGACAGCATTTTCCGGAGTCGTTCGGTGTACGGCTTCGTGTCGATGCCCTGTTCGGCCAGGTGGTCCAGCACCACCTGGTGTGCCCAGGCGTGCCACGACTCCTGCTGGATGAATGGCTTGATCGCCGCCTCCAACTCCGGGTCGTCGACCAGTGACGACGCCTCGAGGACGGCCTTGATGAAGTGCCGCTCACCCTCGGGGAGCAGCAGATGCAGCACATTTATCATGTGCGTCGAGAAGGGGTCGTCGGGCACCCAGTGCAGTGGCGTATCCGACCAATCGAATCGCACCATCCGGCGATACTTCGGGTGTCCGTCGTGATGAAGTTTGACCTCCGGCATGTAAAGCTCCTTCCGCCGGCCGAGCGAGTTCGGCGTGCCTCTTTGTCCTCGCGTGCAGAGCGGTCGGCGCGGAACTGCAGGCGGGGCGATATCGGGCTGCACCACAATGCACCGCAAACAACCGTTCACTCAGTCAGTACCCACACAGGCGACGGATTAACGTACCCGCGGTACCGGGATTCCTGGGTATTCGCTGTCAGCGTTGACGCCGTCAGGGCGCCGGTAGGAACAGATCGGCCAGGAGTTTGATCCGCTCGGCCGCGGCGCCGGGACGCAATCGCTGACCGCGCTCAAGAGTGGCGATTCCGTGCAACGCTGCCCAGAACACCTCGGTGAAAGTGTCTGTGTCCACGTCGGCCGCGATGGCCGCTATCGCGTCACGTAGTGCGGTGAAGGCACGCAATAACGGCGGCGGGGTGTCGTTGGTAGCGAATCGCAAGCTGGTCGCGCGGGTGAACATCGCGTCGTATAAGGCCGGGTTGTCGCGAGCGAAGTCGAGATAGGCGTGCGCCATCGGCGTCAGCGCGCGCTCAGCCTTCTCGGCATCGACGCGGGCCGTGTGCAGCACGTCGGCGAGCTCGTCGAATCCCTCGACCGCCAGCGCCTCGGCAATTTCCTCCATCCCGGTGAAGTGCTTGTACAACACCGGCTGGCTGTACTCGATCTCGGTCGACAGCCGCCGGGTGGTGACGGCGTCCCAGCCTTCGGCCTCCGCCAACGTGCGGGCGGTGTCCATGATCAGCCGACGCCGGACGGCTCGTTCGCGCTCGCGACGGTCTTCGATCGCCATGGGTTAATGCTAGCACCGATATCAATGCGAGCGATGCTATTGACGCCGGCACATCCAAGGGTTAGCGTTGCTAGCACCTCGCGCTGACAGGAGCTCCGACATGATCGACCTCTCCAGAATGGCCGCATTGATCGCGGTCTTAGGCACTTCGGTCGTCTTCGGCACGGACGTGTTCTGCGCGATCGTGCAGCGGCCGGCCTTGGCTGCGGTAGACGACCGAGCTCTGGTCGCCGTGATGGGCAATGTGCATCGTTATGGTGATCGGCGAATGCCGGTCCCCGGCGTGGTTGGGATGGTCGCCGCGGCGGCGACTGCGGCGCTCGCCGCTTTTGCTGGGCGATGGCCCGAGGCTGCTTCGGCGGCGGTTGCGCTGTCCCTGTTGCTGGCCTGGCTGGTGCTCTACGTCCGGGTCAGCGCACCGATCAATCGCCAACTCGTCGCTGCCGCCAGCAGCCGCGATGTGCCCTCGAATGTACGTGCGCTGCAGGACAATTGGGACAGAGTTATCAACGCCCGAGCGATGATCCAAGGACTCGCTGTCGCCGCGCTGTGCCTGTCGCTGACGATCTGACCAGCGCCGGGATGAAATCCGTTCACGACCAAGAAAGGCCTGACATGTTCGAGCTCAAGTTCCAGCCAATGACTTTCGTCAAACTGCTGATGCGCGGCGCTCCGCTGCTGAACGCTCCAGTCGCCGCGATCGCGGCCTCCCCACGCCTTGGCCGAATACTGGGGCGCAACATCACGATGATCACCTATAAGGGACGACGCTCCGGACGCAGCTTCACCATCCCGGTGGCATACCGCCGCCGCGGCGACGAGATCGAGATTGCGGCAAACATGCCTGACGCCAAGACGTGGTGGCGCAACTTCCTGGGCAACGGCGCCCCGCTGACGCTGCTGCTCGACGGAGCGGAACGGGCCGGGCATGCCGTGGCGCATCGAGACGACAACGGGCACGTGACGCTCGCCGTCCGCCTCGACCCTTCCGATGAAGGGGTGTGACCGTGGTCGAAACTCGATCCCGTCGGCTTAATCTGCCATCGGCCTGAGGACTCCAGACGCGGTCGGGCTGCCGTGGAGGCCACCAGACATGATGGCCT
>JAVROZ010000744.1:0-4748 GCA_032162485.1 Mycobacterium sp. | reverse complement strand
GACAACGCCGCGAGGCGCCATCTGGGCGCCGGAGATCGGCAAAAGACTTCGGACGCCGGGCACTAGCAGGGCAAATCGTCTGTCCCTAAGATCCGCACCTCTGCGTTCGAAGGTCATCCCGCCCTGGTGCCCGCCTCATGTGCGAAATAGCGCGCTACACATGCGGGGATGTGCGAATCAGGTTTGCCCAGTGATTGGGCGGCAGAATCGACGTCCGACTCTCCCAACCAGTCTGGGCCCGCCCTGTTACGCGGATTCGCGGTGAGCACCGGCGGAGTGTCCTGGTGGCCGACGTCGAGCAGCGGCCCGGGCGAATATCGCTACGCCGTTGCCGCGCGGTCCGGCGGATAACCTGGAATTGCTCGGGGTGGGACTCCTCGATGCGCAGGTAGTAGCGCTCCCGTGCCGCCGGGCCTAATACTTGTGGATGTGCACGGTGACGTTCATTCCGGGCGCCAAGGCCACTCCGCCGGTGTTGGTGAATTCACACTTCACTGGGATGTATTGAGTGACCTTCTGCGGGTTGGTCGGGTCGGTGTCGGGCCCGGGGAAGAACGAGAACACCCCCGCTGAGGAGGATTGGACGTTCTCCACGAGCCCGGTGAACGGGACATCTGGGAAGGCGTCGACCGAGATGTCGACCTGCTGGCCGACATGGACGTCCCGGATGTCGGTTTCGTCGACTCGCGCGGTGACATAGATGCTGTTGAGGTCGTAGGCGGTAGCCAGCTCGGTGCCGGCGGTGACGTACTGGCCGTCGACCGCGTGGTCGACCGCGATGGTTCCGTGGCCCGGCGACATGATGGCCCGCTGCGGTTGTGCTCCGCTGCCCTGGAGCTGGATACGGCCGACGATCTGGTGCTGGGTCACCAGCGAGCCCTGGCTGACCGTCCATCGAGTCAGGATCCCGGTGATGGGTGCGTTGATGTGGACCTTGTCCCCATCCACCTGCGCGTTGTCCGTCGACACGTAGTGACTGGTGTTGACAAAGTAGTTGCCAGCGAAAGCGCCGGCCTCAAGTAGGGTCACAATGGCAATCACTGTCAAGCCGATCCGGGTGGTGCGGGTGAACCGCTTCCTCCCCGACGGTCGCCGAGCGGCCTCCTCTTCTGCGTACGTTGGCGAAGCTTTCGCGGTCTGGCCAGTGGCATCTGCCTCTGTGCGGTCGGTCGGGTCAGCCGAGCTCTCCGCTGGTTCCGTGTCACCGCGCGGCACCTTGCCGGAGCGCAGGAACAATGCCAGCGCCACTCCGGCAAGGGTGGACACCCCGGCGACAAGGAACACATTGCTGTAGGCCTCTGCCTGGACCTCGACCCGAAGTTGCTGCCAGAGCGGTATCAGTCCGGCCGGCCCGCTTTTCTCCATCGCGAGGATCCGCGGGTTGGCGTCGGCCCCGCTGGATTGCAGCAACGCGGAGCGATCGGCCATGAACTGGGCCTGTTGGGCAGTGGCCAGCGCGGTGAGTACGGCCAGGCCCAACGCGGAGCTGACTCGCTGGGTCACGGTGTTGAAGGCACTGCCGTAGTTGACCATATTGGCTGGCAGGGCGGAGATCCCGCCGGTCATAATCGGCATCATGCCGAGGCCCAGACCGGCGGCGCGGATCATCATCCACTCGATCAGTTCCGAGCGAGTCATGTCGATGTTGATGCGGGTGAGTAGTAAAGTGCCGATTCCGGCCAGCAGCAATCCGATGATCGCGGGCCATCGCGGGCCGATCCTGTCGTAGATTCTTCCCGCGGTGGGCATCATCACCGCCATTACCAGTGCCTGTGGCAACAGGGTCAGGCCGGTATGCATTGGCGTCAGCTGCTGCCCCTCCTGCAGAAACAGCGGCACATAGAACAGCACCGCGAAGAGCCCGATGGACATGATGCTGATGAGCAGCAGTGAGTTGACGAACGGCCAGTAGGTGAACACCCGCACATCGAGCAGTGGCTCGTCGACCTGCAGTTCGAGCACGACGAACAGCGCGAGCAGGTTGATACCGCCGGCCAGCAGGATCAGTACGCGATATCCGGTCCAACCCCAATTCTGGCCTTCAGAAAGAGCCAGCAGCAACGCGAAGAGGCCTGTTGCGACACACACGAAACCGGGGAGATCGAAGTGCCGACCGCGAATACCGGGAAAGTTCGGCAAAACAACCATGGCGGCCAGAGCTCCGATCACCCCGATCGGCACGTTGATATAGAAGATTAGCCGCCAGTTCACGTACTCGACGAGATAACCACCCAACGTCGGGCCGACGGCTGGCGCGACCACGATACCCAGGCCATATAGGCCCATGGCGGCGCCGAGATTCTCTCTGGGCACTATACGGTAGAGGATCGTCAGACAGGTCACCGGAATCACGCCGCCCGGCACTGCCTGCAAGATTCGGAAGACGATCATACTGTTGAGATCCCAAGCCATACCGCACAGCGCCGAGAACCCGGAGAACCCGACGAGCGAGATGAGGTACAGCCGCTTGAGCCCAAGCCGCTCCCCCAGCCAGGCACTGGTGGGCACGACCGCGCCCAGACACAGCGTGTAGGCGGTGCTGATCCACTGGATTTGGTCAGTGCTGGAACCGAATTCCTTCTGAATCGTCGGTATCGCCACATTGACAATGCTGGTGTCCAGAATCGACATGAACATCCCAATGACCACGACCGCAAGCGGCAGTCCCCAGTTCCTGGTCTGTGTCGTGGCGGCCTCGGGCCGTGGGGGGCCGGGCTCGGGCGGAGAGGGCGGTCTCCCGCCGGTCGTCACCGGAGGCTGGGGAACAGTCGACCCCGCCGAACCGTGCGTCGGTGAGCCCGACGGCACATTCCGTGCCGGCACGGTCGGCGCCGCACCCTCGCCCCGACCACCTGAGCTCACGGCCACGCTCCTTCCTCGAGCCCCCCACATCGCTACGTTGCCCGGCGGCGTGGAACCGCGCCTCCGCCCGCCCGGTCCAACAGCGCCCCCGGGCTTTCGCCGGCGGGGTCAACTGTGGTCCCGACCCGGTCGACATGGTCATTCCCCAAGAGCGGGGGCAGCCCTGACGATCTCGACGCGCTGCGGGCCTCGACCCCACGGGGCCCATCGGGCCGCCGGCTTTCACCTCCCAGAGTCCAGCCGTCCCGGTGCGCCCAGGGGCATAGTCGGTGGTCCTTGAGAGGCGGCGCCGGGCTAGATGGATCAGCGGCACTCGCGCATACACCACCTGGGACAAGATCCTCGCCAAGGAGTTCGCTCAATGGACGACCGCGACGTGATCCCTAGCTCGCGTGACCACACGTCCAGGCCGTGCGGGTCCGGACGCTGCCGATGATGTTCTTCGACCGAGTCGGGCGAGGCGAAAACCCTCACAACTCGTCCTCAGCGCGGTACCCGCTCTCGGGCCGCGGCGCGCCGAGGGCATCAACCTCGATGGCGACCAACCGGGCGAACCCAAACCGGAGAGTTCGACTCATGCCGCCGAGCCGGTACGACAATCGACTACATAGGGGGCAGGTGCGATGACGACAGCGCACACACAGGACACGAACGCGGGCGGCCGACGCGGCGAGCCGCCTGAAGACACCAGCGCGGAGTGGTCGTTCTGGCGCGAACACGCGACAATCTCGCTGCAGCCGATCGCGGCGCCGTCAATTTTGGGGCTGTTCGGGTTCGCCGTGTCGACCTTCATGGTGGCCGCCAACATGGCCGGCTGGTTCGGCAACACCACGCTCACGCCCTTGGTTTTGTTCCCGTTGGCGTTCGCGTTCGGCGGTATTGCCCAACTGCTGGCCGCGATGTGGTCGTATCGGGCCCGCGACGCGCTCGCGACCGGGATTCATGGCGCGTGGGGCTCGTTCTGGATCGGCTACGGGCTCTATATGTTGCTTGTCGCGCTGCACCTGGTGCCGGGCGCCGCCGACAACCCAGAGGCAAGAGTCGCCTTCGGTTACTGGTTCGTCGGTCTGGCCGCGGTCACCTGGACCGGGTTCGCCGGGGCCTGCGCAGAGAATGCGGCACTGAGCCTGGTGCTGCTCACGCTTGCCGGGGGCTCGACGCTGCTGGCGATCGGCATGGTCGCCGCGTTCCCGAGGCTGATCACCATCGGGGCCATTGTGCTGGTCGCCTCCGCTGTGCTCGCCTGGTACACCGGGAGCGCGATGCTGCTGGCCGCCAGCTTTGGGCGCGTCGTGCTTCCGATCGGCACCCGAGACGGGCCTCAGGCTCCAGGCGCCATCGAACGCCGTCCCGTCCAATTTCGCGCGGGTGAGCCCGGGATCAAACGGGGCCAGTAATTCCGACGTGAAGGTCGCGAACTCGGTGCTTTAGCCCTACCCGCGGGCGGGGAGACTTCATGGCCGTCCACGGCGTCTGGTCGACGCTCGACGGGCTCCTGGTGGCGTTCATCATCGCCCTCACGGTTGTTCAGCTCATCCGCCTGAGGCGGAACCGCTGAACAACCTTACGGCGTACTCGGCGGGGGCCACTTTGCTGAGCCCAGCCATCCCTGTGGGTGCCGAGAACGATGTCACCCCCGCTGACCAGGTCGTTGACTCGACGCGCCGGACGCCCCGCGCTCCCGGACGACTGTCAGGATGGGCATGATCGAAGGTCGTGGCGTTCCATCTGACCTACCTGATGCTTCTGCCCGTACCGCGCTGGCTCGCGTTGCTCACTCGATCACACGCGTCCAAGGACATCGAGATCCTCGTCCTGCGCCACGAGGTGGCACTCCTGCGCCGCCAGACCCCGCCGCCCCGACTCACCTTGCCCGACCGAGCCCT
>JAVROZ010000743.1:0-3083 GCA_032162485.1 Mycobacterium sp. | reverse complement strand
GACTCTAGGTGCTCGGTTCCCGGTCAGTTCTTGAGGGCTCCCTCTTGCAGCATCGTGAGGGCCTTCTCGACGCTGAGAGTGCCGGAGGCCTGGCTGGGCGGGTACGCGACAAACGTCGCGAGGTACTCTCCGACGAGAGTGATCGCAGGCACCATCGTCCACAGCTTTTCGCCCCACCAGCGGCCATACAGCATGCCTTCCGTCTGGTAGCGCTCCCACGGGTCCTGTCGCAGGTTGGTCACCACCGGAACGTTGGTCGAATCCTCTTTGCCGGTAAAGAGATTGCCGACGATGGTTTTGAAGTTGAGCTTCCACGCGTTGTAGCGCACGGCCATCAGGTCGGCGTTGTCGCTGAAGTAGAAGAACTCGCGGCGCGGACCTTCCTTGGCATCACCGGTGAAGTACGGAGTGAAGTCGTAGCCGTCGAGGTGCACCTTGAACGTCTTGTCGCCGGCCTTTAGACCGGTCAATAGCTCGTCCTTGACGCCTGGGTCATCCGCTGCGGCGAGAAGCGTTGGCAGCCAGTCCTCGTGGGCCATGATCTCGTTGACGATGGTGCCGGGCTCGATGACGCCGGGCCACTTGGCCACCATCGGCACCCGGAACCCACCCTCGTAGGTGCTGCCCTTCTCGCCCCGGAACGGGTGGTTGCCGCCATCGGGCCAACTGAAGACCTCGGCGCCGTTGTCACTGGTGAACAGCACGATGGTGTTATCGGCGATGCCGAGGTCGTCGAGCTTGTCGAGAATTTGACCGACTTCCCAATCCAGCTCCATCATCGCGTCGGCGAAGAGGCCGAACCCGCTCTTGCCCTCCCACTTTGGGGAGAGGTGCGTCCAGACGTGGCACCGAGTTGCGTTGTGCCACAGGAAGAACGGGGTGTCGGCTGACGCGGAGCGGTCGATGAAGTCCAGTGAGCGCCGGACGATCTCGGTGTCGACGTCCTCCATGTTGGTATTGGCTGTCGCGTCCATGTCGGGGTGCGGAGGCAAGGGACCGCCGTCGGCGATCGTCTGCTTGCCAACCCTGCCCCAGCGTGGATGCTCGGTCGGGTCGTCGACGTCGGTAGCCTTGGTGTCCAAGATATTTCGGGGTCCGAAGCGCGCGTGAAACTCGGGGTCCTTGGGGTACTCGTTGTCGTAGGGCTCTTCCATGGCGTTGAGGTGGTAAAGGATTCCGTAGAACTCGTCGAAGCCGTGGACGGTGGGCAGGTATTCGTTACGGTCGCCGAGGTGGTTCTTGCCGATCTGCGCCGACGCATAGCCCAGCGGCTTCAGCAGTTCGGCGACTGTCGGGTCGGAATCCTGGATGCCTTGTTTGGCGGCGGGCATGCCAACCTTCAAAAGGCCGGTGCGGAAAGGGTTCTGGCCGGTGATGAACGCGGCCCGCCCCGCCGTGCAGGACTGCTGACCGTAATAGTCGGTGAACAGCGCGCCTTCACGCGCGATCCTGTCGATATTGGGCGTGGACCCGCCCATCATGCCGCGATGGTAAGCGCTGAGGTTCCAGGTCCCCACGTCGTCGGCCATGATCATGACTATGTTCGGTCTCTTCTGACCCGCCATTGGTGTCCGCTTCCTCATGTCCGATGTGCCACGCGGCACGGGACTGACGGTACCCCTACTGAGCCTGCCCGGAGTTCGCCCGAACTCAACTGGTTCTCGTGAACGGGAGCGCGGCGTCGAAGAACCGCAGTTCGAGTTCCAGAGCCCGGTGATACAGCCCGGCCAGCCGGTCGCGATCGCCTCCGTAACGATCGAGTAGACCCTCGAGTCGGCTTGCCAGCGCTTCGAACTCGGGGCTGGAGTACGTCATCACCCACTCGCGGTATGGATTCTCGGGCTTTGTCTGAGCGGCCAACTGCTGACCGAGGTAGGCGTAGAGCCGCATGCACGGCGCCATCGCCGCTGCGGTGTGGCCAACCGGCTCGAGCGCGGCGACCGCCAACACAAAATCGGTATACGCCGCAGTGGCGGCGTCTGGCTCTTGGTGAAGGTCGATATCCCAGCGGGCCGCGTAGCCCCGGTGAAGGCGGAGTTCGTCGATGGCGGCGTCGAGCAGCTCCTTGAACACGATCAACCCGTCGTGGTCCGGGCTTTTCGCTAGAGCCAGGGCGTAGGCGCGGCAGTACGCGTCGAGGAAGGCAGCGTCCTGCCCCACGTAGTAGGCGAACGTCGCCCGAGCCAACTCTCCCGAAGCGATGCCCTGGACGAACGGGTGCCGCAGCGCCGCCTCAACCAGCTCCTGGTTCCGATGCCATAGCGAGTCGGACAGCGAGGCCATTACGTCAAGTCCCGAGTCGTGTGGTCGACGAACTCGGCGCGGGTCAGGAGCAGGCCGCTGACGACCAACATCCAAATGGGAAACGTCAGGGTCAGCCACATGCTCACGTCGCTGCCGATGAGTAACGCCACTGCCGTCAGGTATGTAATGCCGACCAGCCAGCGCGGCATCAGGCCGGTCTTGAGCCAGATGGTGGCCAGCGACATCATGAACACCGCCGCCATCCGGATGGCGTAGGTCTTGGCGGCCGACACCACGATCAGCTTGCCGAACGCGATCACCTCGGCGTGTGCTGCGGGATCGGTGACACCGGCGTTGCTGGCGACAAGCGCCGCGGCGACCGAGGTCGAGACGAACATGATCGCCAGGAACAGCACACCGCTGCCCAAAAACACCGTCGCGAAGAATCGATCCTCGTAGCGTCCGAAACCATCCCGTACCACCCCGAGGAACCACAAAAAGGTGATGCCGGCGAAGGGCATCAGTTTGGTGGCGGTCAGGATGTTTCCGCGCTCAGAGTTCAGCCATTGCGTCGGATCGCCACCTCCCTCGGGCATCTTGGCACGTATCAGGATCAGTACTGCCGCCAAGAGCAGGGCCGACAACACCCCAGCCAGGGCGGCCGCGCGCGGTGTCTTCAGTTGGTGCAGGCTTGGTCCCGCTGCTGGTGAGGGCGCGCTCGGTGTGGACACTTGGTCATCGTGCCAGACGACTTGGTCGGCCCTCAGGCTAGCGCCGACCTAGCGCCGAGCGGCGGCATTGGCCGCCTCCTGCGCCTGTTGCAGCGTTGTCGCGATATC
>JAVROZ010000742.1:0-2736 GCA_032162485.1 Mycobacterium sp. | reverse complement strand
CCGCCGAGCACCGGCCGAAGCACTGCGGCCACTGCGTGGGGCGGCATCGGGCCCCGCTCCGTCAGCAGCTCGCGCAGCGTGCCGCCTTCGACGAGCTCCATCACCAGAAACGGGTGCCTGCCATCGTGACCCTGGTCGTAAACCGCGACTAGGCTCGGGTTCTTCAGCCGGGCGACCGAGCGCGCCTCCAGCTGAAACCGGGTCAGAAACTGCTGATCACCGGCGTAGCGCGAGTCCATCACCTTCAATGCGACCGGGCGATCAAGCCGGGTGTCCAACCCGCGGTAGACCGTCGAGGTGCCACCGCTGGCGATCTTGGCCTGCACGAGATAGCGGCCATCCAGCAAGGTGCTGTCCAACGGATCCCCGGGCGATCCAGCCTCGGCCCGGCGACGATGCGGGTCGGCAGGGGCCGGGGAGGAGCCGGGCGATCCAGCAGAGGCCACGGAGGCCATGGTAGGTGCGCGACGCAATTTGTTGGCATAGGTGGGCTCAACGCGCTGACCTGGCCGCCCGGCAAGTTCTACACTGTCGTCGTGGGCAGCATTCCGGCCGGCGACGACGTTCTCGACCCAGACGAGCCAACCTATGACCTGTCCCGGGTCGCCGATCTACTCGGCGTACCGGTGAGCAAGGTGCATCAGCAACTGCGGGAAGGGCACTTGGTGGCGGTGCGGCGCGCCGGCACGGTGGTGGTGCCGCAGGCGTTCTTTACCAACACCGGCCAGGTGGCCAAGAGTCTGACGGGCTTGTTGACGATCCTGCACGACAACGGTTATCCCGAAACCGAGATAGTGCGCTGGCTGTTCACGCCGGACCCGTCGCTGACCGTCACCCGCGACGGCTCGCGTGACGCCCTGAGCAACGCGCGGCCGGTCGACGCCCTGCATGCCCACCAGGCCCGAGAGATTGTGCGGCGCGCCCAGGCTATGGCGTACTAGCCACCAGCCTGTCGGCCGCCTCGCTCTGCGGTTCGGGCGCGCGGTACAGGTAATAGCAGGCCAGCAGCGCGAAAGTGGTCGCCAGCCCCACGTGCGCCCACGAGTACATGCCCTGGGATCCGTCGGGTTTGAAAATCACCATGACCCAGGTGGATAACCCGGCGATGGCCGCCATCGCTCGACGCGACTGGGCCACCGGGGCGAGCACGGCAAGCGGCCAGGAGTAGTACCAGGGCAGCGCGGCGGGGACGAACAACACCACAATCAGCATTACCCCGACGATTCCGGTCACAACGGCCCGGTCGTCACGGCGGTAGCGCCACCACAACACCGGCAGCGACACCGCGATGATCAGAATTCCGATCAGCCGGGCGATCCGCAGCACGCTGTAGAACTGGACCGCGAAGAACTTGCTGCCGAGCGCGTGAATCAGGTTCGCCGCCGCTGTCGGCACGGTCAGCCAATTGATGATTTTCACCGAACCGGCCAGCGCGGTCAGCCAGCCCAAGCCGACCCCGGCGGCCAGGGACAGCACCGCGAATACCGCGACGCAGATCGCCAGGGACGACAGCGCGGCGACCACAAATGCCTTGAGGGGCCGCCAGTTGCGGTCCTCCCGCAGATGACGCATCCACACCCAGAACAGGAAGGGCAACGCGAGGCCGGCGGTGGCTTTGACCGCGATGCCGACCGTGAGCAGCGTGATCCCTGCGACGTGCCGGCGTTGCAGGGTCAGCGCGATGCCGGCGGCCATCAAGCCGACCATCAGCATCTCGTTGTGCACTCCGCCCATCAGGTGAATGAGTACCAACGGGTTGAGAACGCAGATCCACAGCGCTTTGGCGCCATTGGCGCCCAGCTGGTGCGCCAGCCGCGGAGCAGCCCAGATCAACAGCGCCAGCCCGGGCAACATGCACAGGCGCAGCAACATCGTTCCGGCCACGACGTTGTTGCCGACGAGCATCGTCACCAACTTGGCCACCAGGATGAACGCCGGACCGTAAGGTGCGGTGGTGATGGTCCAGATCGGACTTACGTCGTCCAACAACGGATTCGGATTACCGACCGGGCCGACCGCATAGGGGTCCAGCCCGTCGCGCAGCAGTGCGCCCTGAGCCAGGTAGGAGTAGGTGTCTCGGCTGAACACCGGCACCGACAGCAGCAACGGAGCCAGCCAGAACACGGTGGTGGCCCGCATGGTGAACTCGGTGGCCTCACCGGCAACGGCACGTCGGCCCAGCCGCAGCCACGCAATCAGCATCAGGATCACACCCAGCCACAGCAGAATCGACGACAACACCAGACCGTGCCCGAAACGCAGCCAGGACATGTGCAGCGATTCCAGCAATGGGTCGTGCTGGCGGGTGCTTCCAGCGCCCAGGCCGCCGGTGGTGATCAGCACAGCGCCCAAAAATCCCAGTCGCGCCGGTCCTGCCTCGCTGGTGGTGGCGAACGAACGGAGCCGCGAAAAACCTTCGCCGACAACACCTTTGGGCGTCGATGGTTTGGCGGCCGGGGCGGGTGTCGAGGTTGTCATCAGGCGGACCGGTCGGTGGCCAGCCGGGCCAGTTCGGACAGGCCGGTTCTGGCCGTCGCGTTGATCGGAGCCGAGGCCAAGGTGGCCAGTGCCCGCTGGGTGAGTTCGGCGATCCGGTTCTCCGCCGCCGCCAGGGCGCCCACCCCCTCGATCACGTCGCGCAATTCACCCACCTGCGCATCGGTTAGGTCGGTGCCGACGGAGGCCCGTAACAGGTTGGCGGCCAACGGGTCTGAATCTGCAGCCAGTTGGGTGGCC
>JAVROZ010000741.1:0-4881 GCA_032162485.1 Mycobacterium sp. | reverse complement strand
CGCGCGCTCCTCGTCGGTCATCAGGATGACGACGTCCGGGCGGTCAGCCATGGGTGTTCTCCAATCGTTGTGCCAGTCCGGCCAACAACTGGTCGGACTGCTTGGCCACGAAGCGCAGCAGAACCCTCTCGGCCAGCCGAGCCGGCGGGCGGGTACCGATCCTGAGCGTGCTGGTCAACGTCACCAGAGTCGACGCGCCCGCTGGTCGCAGCGTCCAGTGATTGGCAACCTTGCCCAGTCGAGCGGGCAGGCCCTCGATGTCGTAAGCCAGCGTGGTGGGCGCCTCGAACTCGGTGATGCGCTCCACCAGTGTGTTGCGGCCGATCTGCACGCGACGGGTAGTGCCCACCGGTTCGCCGCCAGGGCCCTGATTCAGCAGGCACGAGTGGCCGACGTTGTCGACCCAGGTATTGATCGCACCGAAGTCGGCGAGGATGTCCCAAACCGCCCGCGGCGCGGCAGCTATCGTGCGGCTACGGCTGATGTCTGACACTCCGTCATCCAAGCACTCTTCGCACCCCGGCGGCGAGACCGTGGCGGCAATCTCGCCACCTTGACCACCCGTTTTGTCCGGTCGCTACGGTTAGGGACACCAAACCTGTCCCCGACGGAAATGAAGAGGCGGCCGATCACGCAATGTATGACCAAGCCAACCACGACGCGACGGATCCCGCCGACATCGGCTCACGCATCGATCCGGTTCTGGCCCGAAGTTGGCTACTGGTCAACGGAACCCACGCCGACCGGTTCGAGGCCGCGGCACGCTCCCGCGCTGATGTCGTCGTCCTGGACATCGAGGACGCGGTGGCACCCAAGGACAAGGTCAGTGCGCGCGACAACGTCGTGCGGTGGCTGTCCGCCGGCAACAACGACTGGGTACGGATCAACGGCTTCGGCACTCCGTGGTGGGCCGACGACCTGGCGAAGCTGGCCGAGACACCGGTGGGTGGAGTGATGCTGGCGATGGTCGAATCGGTCGACCACGTCACCGAGACCGCCAAGCGGTTACGCAATGTGCCCATCGTGGCGCTGGTCGAAACGGCCCGCGGCCTGGAGCGCATCACCGAGATCGCCGCGGCCAAGGGCACCTTCCGGCTGGCGTTCGGCATCGGCGACTTTCGCCGCGACACGGGTTTTGGTGAAGACCCCGGCACCCTGGCCTACGCACGGTCCCGGTTCACCATTGCGGCCAAGGCGGCGGGTCTGGCCAGCGCGATCGACGGGCCGACCATCGGATCCAACCCCCTCAAGCTGATCGAGGCCAGCGCGGTGTCGGTCGAGTTCGGGATGACCGGGAAGATCTGCCTGTCACCGGACCAGTGTGCGGTGGTCAACGAGGGACTGTCCCCTTCGCAGGACGAGATCGGTTGGGCAAAAGAGTTTTTCGCGGAGTTCGAGCGGGACGGGGGTGAGATCCGCAACGGGTCGGACCTACCGCGCATCGCCAGAGCAACCAAGATCCTCAATTTGGCTCGTTCCTATGGCATCGAGGCGTCCGAATTCGAGGACGAGCAGGTACATTCGCCGGCGCCCTCGGATACTTACCACTACTGAGGTCGCAGCCGCGATGACGGGCCGCTAAGTGCGTGAGACGATCATCGGATGCGGCTGGGACTGCACGCTCTGGGAATCGGCGCCGGCGCCGAACGGGCGGTGATCGACGCCGTCGCGGTTGCCGCTGAAGCTCATGGTTTCGCCACGCTGTGGGCGGGCGAGCACATCGTGATGGTGGACCAATCCGCCTCGCGTTATCCCTATTCCGAGGATGGCGTGATCGCGGTACCGGCTCAGGCGGACTGGCTGGATCCGATGATCGCGCTCGGTTTCGCTGCCGCCGCCTCGTCCCAGATCACCATCGCCACCGGGGTTTTGCTGTTGCCCGAACACAATCCGCTGATCGTGGCCAAGCAGGCGGCCAGCCTGGATCGCTGCAGCGGTGGGCGGCTGACGCTGGGTGTGGGGGTGGGGTGGTCCCGGGAAGAATTTGATGCGCTCGGGGTGCCTTTCGAGCGCCGCGCGGCGCGCACCGCCGAATACGTCGCCGCTATGCGGACGTTGTGGCGCGACGATGTCGCCTCGTTCGACGGAGAATTCGTCACCTTCGACTCGATCCGGGTCAACCCCAAGCCGGTCCGCGATCGTCGCATCCCGGTAGTGGTCGGAGGCAACAGCGATCCGGCGCTGCGACGAGCGGTGCTGTGGGGCGACGGCTGGTATGGGTTCAACCTCGACGGAGTTGCCGCGGTGCGAGAACGGCTGGGCAAGCTGGAGGAGCTGTGCGGCCAGACCGGGCGTGATCGGAGCGAACTGCGGCTGGCAGTGGCCATGGTGAGTCCCCAAGTCAGCGATATCGGCGCGTTGACCGACCTGGGCGTCGACGAGCTGGTGCTGGTGGAGTCGCCGCCGGAGAGTCCCGACGCGGTCGCGGGCTGGGTGTCGGCGCTGGCCGACAGATGGCTGCCCGCCATGCGGGTGGGTAAGCTCCCCGGTTGACATGAGTGAAGCCGATGCGCGTTTCTCGCGGGAACTGACCGATCTCCCTGCGGAGGTCCGTGACGTTGCGCCTCCGCCCATGCCAGTGGTGCCCTCGCCGTATGCATGTCGGCTGGCCGATCAGGATTCCGACGCCGAGATGATCGCTGAGTGGATGGCGCGGCCGCACTTGGTAAGAGCGTGGGATGCCGCGTGGCCCGCGTCGCAGTGGCAGCGGTACCTGCGGGCGCAACTCGACGGCAACTACTCACGGCCATTCGTCGGCAGCATCGACGGCAAATATCACGGATATCTCGAATTATATTGGACCGCAATGGACTTTATCGGGACCCGCTATGAGAGCGAGCCGTACGACCTCGGCATTCACCCCGCCATCGCGGATCCGGAAATCGTGCACGACGGCATCGCGCAGTTACTGCTACCGCATTTCGTGGCGAGCGTTTTCGATGCCGAGCCGGGATGTCGCCGAATTGTTTTCGATCCGGACTACCGCAGCAAGGCGGCTCGCCAGTTCTGTGAGAGCGGTGGCTGCGTGTTCTTGGGTGAGCACGAGGTTGGGAATCAACGCTTGGCGCTCTACGTCCTACCACGCACGCTTGACGACGTGCCCCGGTCGCGCGACATCTGACCGGGTCAGCCGGTGATATCAGCCAGCGCCGCGGTCGTATCCAAATCGGCGAAGGCCGCCGAATACCGTTGTGCCAGAGCGATAGCGATGTCCGGCCGCTGCCACAGCTCACCGGCGCTGGCGGTGCACAGCCAGATGGCCAGACCGTGCGCCACCGAGGCCCGGTACCGCAGCCAGATCTCCTCGGCGCTCGGCAACTCCTCGGCCGGCAACCCGAGCGAAGCGCGGTATTCCTTCAGCAGCTCACGTTCGCTGTTCCTGCGGTCCGCGACGGTCAGGGCGCCCTGTAGGAAGTAACCCAGATCCAGTGACCAGTTGCCGCGGCGGGCAACCTGCCAGTCCAGGAATCCGACCTCGCCAGTTGGCAGCAGATACGTGTTGCCGATATGCGGATCACCGTGCAGGAGAGTCTGCGGCGACGTCGTCAGGGTAGTGATGTACGGCTTCCAGATCGACTCGATGAGCTGTTCGATGGTCAGGGACAGCACTGCGGCGGGCGCGTTGTCTCCGAGGGCGCCAAGCGCTTCGTGCAGGGGCGCGTATTGCATGCCGTCCCAGGGCAAGAAGGGTTCGAGCCAGTCCAGGGCGGGCTCCTGGTGCACGCGTTCGCCCCAGTATCTGCCGTGCATCCGGGCTAGGCCGCGCACGCCGGTGGCGACCTGGTCAACCGACATCGGCCGGGTGGCGTCTCGTGGATCGGCTCCTCGCGCGGCGATGTCCTCCATGATCAGCACGAAGTCGTAGTTGTCCTCGTCGATCAGGGCGGTGTAGACGACGGGGTGCTCCAACGGTAATTCCACGCCACAGGTGAACAGTCGCGGCTCGTGAAACATGCCGCTGGTCATCCGGATCATCTCTTTGTGTGCGGGATCGGCGGCCTTGGCGAACACCGTGGCTGGCCCGTTGCCGGCCGAGTAGGTCACGCTCAGACGGGCACGTCTATTGGTGCCGTCGTCGCGAAACGCAACGTTGACCGCGTCGACCGTGACGCCGGGATGTTTTGCGGTCAGCGCCGCCGTCATCCACTCGGGCGTGATGTCATCCCAGGTCTTGGGTACCGACAGGGAAGCGGTCACCGCGGGTCCTTCCGTTGCGCTCAGGTATACGACACGTATCGTTTCCTATATGACGGTAGCGCAACCCGGGCGGCCACGCGACAGGCAACTCGACCGAACGATCCTGGCCGCTACCCGCGAGTTGCTGGCTGCGGGCAGTTACGCCGAACTATCGATGGAAAGTGTTGCCGCACATGCCAGAGTGGGGAAGAAGACGCTGTATCGGCGCTGGCCGTCAAAGGCGCCGTTGGTCGCCGAAGCGGTCTTGGAGGCCTACGGGGGATCGGGTTCGTTTCCCGTCGCCGAAACCGGAGACATTCGTAGCGACCTGAGTACCTGGCTCAACGAGCACGCCGATTTCCTTGCCGAGTCGCCCAACGCCGCGCTGGTGCGCGCCCTGGTCGCGGCCGCGGCGGCAAACTCGGCCGACGGCGTGGCGCTGTATCAGCAGTTGAGCGCGCCGCAGCACGACGGGGTCCTGACGAGACTTCGAATTGCCGTGCGGGCCGGACAGATCCGCGCCGATGCCGACCTCGACGCGGTCGCCGATGCGTTGATCGGCACGTTGCTGTTGCACGCGCTCACACAGCACGGTTCCGGTGGGCCGGCGCGAGCGGGGCGGTTTGACGGGCTGCTCGACGCGCTGCTGACGGGATGCGCTTATCAGTAGTCGTATTCGGCGAGCGGTGTCTGGGTCGTGCGTTG